>ONXZ01000197.1 GCA_900321905.1 uncultured Eubacteriales bacterium | reverse complement strand
CGTTGCCGTTTTCGTCCTTAACGATTTCCTTGGGACCCCAGCCGCAGTTTACGGCTACGCCGTCCTCAAGCGCTTCCTCAACCTCGTCGTCAGAAGCAGGCATTTCTTCCCTGCTCTCAAGGCAGTACATACCAACTTCCTCTGCGCCGCAGTGAACGCTTACTCTTGCAGCGTCGATAGCAACGTTACCGCCGCCGACTACTACAACTATTTTACCGATGTCAAACGCTTCTTTTTCAGCAGCCTCGTGCAGGAATTCAACTGCAGTGTATACGCCTTCAGCGTCCTCGCCGTCTACGCCCGCTTTACGTCCGCCCTGTGCGCCGATAGCCATATAGAACGCCTTGTAGCCGTCCTTGCGGAGTTCGTCAAGAGTGATGTCCTTGCCGATTTCTACGCCACACTTGATTTCAACACCCATCTCACGGATGATGTCGATTTCAGCGTCGATAACTTCTTTTTCAAGTTTATAGTTCGGGATACCGTAACGGAGCATACCGCCCGGCTCCTCGTTCTTTTCAAATACAGTAACGTTCATATAACCCTTTTCAGCAAGGAAGAACGCACACGAAAGACCTGCAGGACCTGCGCCGATGATAGCAACTTTTTCAGTAAATCCGGGCTCACGGTCAAATACGCCAGGAACAGTAATCTTCGGAATTACCTTTTTAGGAATCATTCTTGTAGCGTTGTCCATATCGCGGTGTGCGAGGAATTTTTTAACGTCGTCAATAGCAATTGACTCGTCAATAGTGCCTCTTGTGCAGGCTTCCTCACAACGCTTGTTGCAGATATGACCGCATACTGCAGGGAACGGATTTTCCTTTTTGATAAGAGCGAGAGCGTCCTCGTATCTGCCCTGTGCCGCCATCTTGAGATAACCCTGGATAGCGATATGTGCAGGACACGCAGTCTTACACGGCGCAGTACCCGTTTCGTGCGAGTTGATACGGTTCTTATCTCTGTATTCAGGCTCCCACTTGTGCGGACCCCATTTTGCTGCGTCCGGAAGTTCCTGCTTTGGATATGTAACTTCGCTGCCGTCTTTTTTGCAGAGTTTCTGACCGAGTTTGAGCGCACCGGCAGGGCAATGCTCTACGCAGCGACCGCAGGCAACG
Source organism: uncultured Eubacteriales bacterium (assembly GCA_900321905.1). Lineage (GTDB taxonomy): Bacteria > Bacillota > Clostridia > Oscillospirales > Acutalibacteraceae > Eubacterium_R. The sequence goes on along the minus strand of ONXZ01000197.1, from coordinate 2,112 downwards.
CAGTTCTCTTTTTTAACGTGTGCAACGTATGCCGAGCGTGACATATTAGGCGTGTTAAAGAGTTGCGATGTACGCAGAGCGTAGCAAACGTTGACGTTACAGTTACAGATAGCAAAGATTTTGTCCTCGCCGTCGATGTTCGTAATCTGGTGAACGAAACCGTTTTCCTCACCCTGCTTGAAGATTTCAAGCGCCTGTTCTCTGGTGATGTAGTGGCCGCCCTTCTTTGTTTCAACAACATAGTCAGCCATGTCGCCCACTGCAACGCACCAACCCTCAGGGTCGTCCGCACAGCCTTCATCATATGTCTTTCTTGAATAACGGCATGAGCATGGCGAAGCCGCATACTTGCCGTCGTATTTATCAAGCCAATAGGAGATTTTTTCAATTCCTATTGCTTCGTTTTCCATTTCGATTGCCTTTTCAACGGGGATAACGTGCATACCGATTCCGCCGCCTCCCGGAGGCACCATAGGTGTAACCTTTTCAAGCGGGTTACGGGTCATCCTCTCAAAGAATCTGCCGAGTTCAGGGTGCTTTTCAAGCAGTTCATGATTCATATTTGAGAACTCGCCCGAGCCGGGTACAAACATAGGAAGAACCCACTGTTTTTCGTGCTGCGGATTCTCATAATTCCACTCGATAAGACCGTTTTCACTCATCTGTTCAAGCAGTTCTGTAAGACGCTCGTCAGAGATATTCATATTCGCAACCAACTTTTTCATATCAGCAAAGGTGCGAGGATGACGCTTTTTCATCTTAAGAGCGATTTCTGCCATCTCATCTGTAGGACAAATGGTTGCCACTGCCCAGTATTCAGGGTCCTGCGGCACGATTTTGCGCATACCGAGAACAATCGGAATTCTGTCGGTAATCATTTTACCGAGTTTTACGATTGGTTCACGCATAACAAGATTTTCGTCATATGTCCAGTCAGGTGCATATTCTAACATTTTGTCAGGCATAAATTTTCTCCTTTTCACTTATTCCGTATCCCCCGTATGGGGATTTTATTCAATTGTGAATATTTTATCATTTATTACAGTCGCAGTCAACACCTTACGGCAAATTCTGTACAATATCCAAACAATGTATATTTAATAAAAATATATTATACACTTGACTAAACAAATGTCTGGATTTATAATGGTAAACACACTGTAAAACATATTTATATAACCGTCCGTAGCATAACCGGATAATGCACCGGATTCCGATTCCGGCGACTGCAGGTTCGAATCCTGTCGGGCGGACCAAATGAGGAACTCACATAGTGAGTTCTTTTTTGTTGTGAATAATTTGCTAATTTACAATTTATTCATTGAAACCCGACGTAAAGATTGTTATAATATTATCAATATCAATAATAAGGAGTGGATTCCAATGAAAAATTATTTTGACCTTAAAGGTAATGTTGCACTTGTAACAGGCTGCTCAGGCGGTCTTGGCGTACAGATGGCTAAAGCACTTGCAGCAAGAGGTTGCAACATCGTTGCAGTTGCTCGCCGTCAGGACAAACTTGACGAAGTTGCAAAGCAAATCAAAGACGAATTTGGCGTTGAAGCACTTGCTTTAAGATGCGACATCACAGACACAGACAACGTTAACGACGTTGTTGCAAAGGCTGTTGAGCATTTTGGCAGAATTGATATTCTTATCAACAACGCCGGCACAGGCGCAGTTGCACCTGCCGAGGACATTACAGACGAGCAGTTTGAAAACGAATGCAAGATTGACCTTACAGGTTCATTCAAAGTTGCAAGAGCAGTTGCAAAGCAGGCTATGATTCCTGCTCAGTACGGCAGAATCATCAACATCGCTTCAATGTACGGTCTTGTTGGTAACAAGATTGCAGGCTCTGCACCGTATCATGCAGCAAAGGGCGGCGTTGTTAACCTTACACGCGCACTCGCTGCGGAGTGGGGCAAATACGGTATCACCGTTAACTCAATCTGCCCGGGTTACTTCTATACAGACCTCACAAGGGAAACGCTTGATTCCGACTTCTTCCAGCAGAATGCAAAAACTATGATTCCTATGGAAAGGTACGGTAACGAAGGTGAACTCGATTCAGCAGCAATCTTCTTTGCAGCAAGAGAGTCAAGTTATGTT
>ONXZ01000098.1 GCA_900321905.1 uncultured Eubacteriales bacterium | reverse complement strand
GCTTCGCTCCGATTGTAATTATTGCTTGAGCGTAGCGAGTAACCATAATTCCTAATTCCGAACTCCGAATTCCGAATTAAAAATGAAATGACAAAAACTGCTTTTATCGCAATTGTCGGCTGCCCTAATGTGGGCAAGTCGTCACTGCTTAACAAAATGCTCGGCGTCAAGGTGGCTATTGTTTCGTCAAAGCCGCAGACAACGCGCACAAAGATTATGGGCGTGCTTACTGAGGACGATGTTCAACTTGTGTTCACCGATACGCCCGGCTATCACAAACCGCACAACAAACTCGGTGAAAAGATGTATCAGGCTGTCGGCGACTCTATCGGCGGCGTTGACGCTTGCCTTTTTGTAACCGAGTCGATGGGCGACATCAAAAAAGGCGAAGCCGAACTTATTGAAAAGTTTAAAAAACTCGGCGCGCCTGTTATCCTTGCAATCAACAAAATTGATATGTTAAAGGACAAGAGCGAACTTTTATCCCGCATTGCGCAGTTTGCAAGTCTTTACGACTTTGCGGCGGTTGTGCCTGTGTGTGCAACGAGCGGCGAGGGAGTGAAAGACCTTGTTGACGAGATGAAAAATCTGTCCTACGAGTCGCCGCACTTTTTCCCTGACGACACGCTCACCGACCAGCCTGAAAGAGTGCTTGCCGCAGAGATTATACGCGAAAAAATACTGCGCCTTATGGATAAAGAAATTCCGCACGGTATCGCAGTTTCTATTGAAAAAATGCGTGAGCGTGACGACGCGGACATTCTTGACATCGACGCCACAATCTACTGCGAGCGCGAGAGTCATAAAGGTATGGTTATCGGCAAAAAAGGCTCAATGCTCAAAAAGATATCAACCTTTGCGCGTCAGGATTTAGAGGGATTTTTCGGCATAAAAGTCAATTTGCAAACCTGGGTTAAGGTCAAAGAGGACTGGCGCAACAGGGAAGGACTTATTCACAATTTTGGCTTGGATTAATTTGGCATAAATCAAAATCACCCGAGAGCAAATACTACTTTTGGGTGATAAAATGGACGAATACTGGAACAAATTTCTGCAAAGCGGAAAGGTTGACGACTATATTAAATATGTCAACAACTATTTTAACTCGGTGAATTCTTCACCGCAGGCGGAGGACAATGCAACAGACAGTCAAAGGCTTGATAATACGGGAACAGACTATCGGGGAGAGTGACAGACTGGTCACTCTCCTTACAGGTGATTTGGGACTTGTGCGTGCGTTTGTGCGCCGCGCAAAGACGATAAAAAGTCAGAACCTGTCATCGACTTCGCTGTTTGCTTACGGTGAGTTCACGCTCTATCGCGGCGCTGACGCTTACGTTATCGACAGTGCAAAACCTATTGAGGTTTTCTTCGATTTAAGGGCGGATATTGAACGGCTTGCACTTGCACAGTATTTTGCGCAACTTACATATTTCCTCGGCGCGGAGGAAACCCCTGCGCCTGAAACGCTGCGCCTTGTGCTGAACGCTTTGCACCTGCTTTGCAAAGGCGAAAAGGACAACAGAATTATCAAAGCGGCAACGGAAATGCGAATGCTCACACTCGGCGGTTATATGCCCGATTTGCTCGCGTGTTACCGCTGCGGAACTTTTGAAAGCGACCCGATGTTTTTTGACGTTGAGGAAGGCTGTGTTTACTGCAAAGACTGCTACCGCAACAACGCAATCACCGCGCCGCTCGGCGTGATAACCGCGCTGCGGTACATCTGCCTTACTGAAAATGTCGCAAAGGTGTTTTCATTCACCCTCAGCGATGAGAATCTTGATATCCTCAGCGATATAAGCGAAAAGTATTTGCTCTCACGCATTGAGCATAAACTCACAACGCTTGAGTTTTATAAAAGTCTTAAACAATGATGAATGATAAATGATGAATGATGAATTTAGGTTACTCGCTGCGCTCGAACAATTATTGCGGGGCGCTGAGGTCATCGCCCCCTACATTACTCGCAGGAACATTTTGTAGGGGCTGACGACCTCGGCAGCCCGTTACAATCGGGTGCGGGTGTCCCGCCATCAACTCATCATTCATTATTCATCATTCATCATTCATCAATCATAATTCATAATTTTCCCCTCATCCGTCTGCACTGCGTGCAGCCACCTTCCCCCGAGGGGGAAGGCTTGATAGGTTTGGTGATTATATTTGAACAAACACTACGAAACACTTGAACTCAACAAAATACTTGAACTGCTGAAAAACGAAACCACCTGCGACGACGCGGCTGAGATGGCGCTCGCCATCGAGCCGAGCAGCGATTTTGTAACGGTTTGCCAAAAACTCGACCAGACAGAGGACGCATTTTCACTGCTGGCGCGTTTTGGTGCGCCTTCTTTCAGCGGACTGCAAAACGTTAACGGACCGCTTACGCGTGCGGCGGCAGGCGGCGCGCTGTCACAGAGCGAACTGCTTAAAATCGGCGGCACTCTGCGCAGCATACGCACGCTGTATGAGTGGCGCGGACACTGCAGCGGCGTCAGCACATCGCTTGACTACCTGTTTGAGAGTGTTACTGTTAACAAGTACCTTGAGGACAGAATTTTTGCCTGCATTATCAGCGAGGACGAAATGGCTGACAAGGCATCTGAACTGCTGTCCGATATTCGCCGCAAAATCAGGGCAAAGTCATCGTCCGTGCGTGAAAAACTCGACAGTATGATTCACTCGCCGCACTACACAAAATTCCTGCAAGAGCCTATTGTAACCCAGCGAAGCGGCAGATTTGTCGTGCCTGTCAAGGCGGAGCACAGGGGCGAGGTCGCAGGTCTTGTACACGATACCTCGTCAAGCGGCGCAACGGTGTTTATTGAGCCTGTCAGCGTAGTTGAAGCGAACAACGATATCAAAATGCTCGAGGGCAGGGAGCGTGACGAAATTGCGCGTATTCTCTTTGAACTCTCTGCCGAAGCCGGCACCTTTGCCGACGCTGTAAAAGCGAGTTACGAAGCGTGCGTGCAGATAAATCTCATATTCGCAAAGGCTCACCTTGCCACGCGTATGAAAGCCGCAAAGCCGATTGTCAATGCAGACGGTGAAATCAATCTGCGCAAAGCGCGTCACCCGTTGATTGACAAAAACAAGGTGGTGCCGATTGACGTGTCGCTCGGTGAAAAGTTCGACACTCTCGTTATCACAGGTCCTAACACGGGCGGCAAAACCGTGTCAATCAAGACTATCGGTCTGCTCACTCTTATGACTATGTGCGGTCTGCTTATCCCCGCTTCCGACAGGTCCAAAATCTCGATTTTCGACAAAATTCTCGTTGACATCGGCGACGAGCAGAGCATACAGCAGAACTTGTCAACATTCTCGTCGCATATGACGAACACGATTGATATTATGGCGCAGGCTGACGAAAACTCGCTTGTGCTGATTGACGAACTCGGTGCAGGTACTGACCCCACAGAGGGCGCGGCGCTTGCTGTTTCGATTATTGAATACCTGCGCGGGGCAGGCGCAAAGATTGCCGCAACAACGCACTATGCCGAACTCAAGGCGTACGCGCTTGATACTGACGGTGTAACAAACGGCTGCTGCGAGTTTGATGTGGAAACGCTAAGTCCTACATACAGGCTGCTTATCGGCGTTCCGGGCAGGTCAAACGCGTTTGCGATTTCTCAGCACCTCGGCATGAAGCAGGAGGTTATAGATAACGCAAAGGGTATTATAGGCAGCAACAACCGCGATTTTGAATCTGTACTTGAAGCGCTTGAGCAGACGCGTCACGAACTTGAAAACGAACTGCTTGAGGCGCAAAAGGCGACTGAGCGCGCAAAGAAAATGGAATCACGCGCGCAGAGTGAAAAGGACAAAATCAACACCCTGCGTGAGCGCGAAATGGACAAGGCGAAGCGCGAGGCGGAAAAACTTATAAATCAGGCAAAACGTCAGTCGAGCGAATTTTTGCTCGAACTTGACAAACTCAAAAACGAGCAGAACGCGGCAAACGTTACCGAGATTGCCAAAAAGACCCGCCGCGCCATCAAAAACCAGATGGGCGAGATGGACGACCTTGTAAGTCCCCAGGAGATTGCGGAGCATTGGGACTACGACTACAAACTTCCGCGCGAGCCTCAGGCAGGCGACGCTGTTATCATCCGCAACATCGGCGAGGGCGAAGTTATCGAGGTTAAAAACGACCGCGTTTATGTCAAGTCGGGGCTTATTAAAACTCGGGTAAAACTGTCCGATATTATGATTGTTGACAAAAAGAAAAAGAAGTCCGATAAGCCACACCGCAGTGTGTACCGTACTTCTTCAAGGGCGGACGAGGATGTGACTACCGAACTCGACCTGCGCGGTCAAAATACGGAGGAAGCGCTGCAAAACCTCGGCATATTTATTGATAAATGTGTTTTAAACGGTATGAGCGAAGTGCGTATTATTCACGGCAAAGGTCTTGGCGTGCTTAAAAAAGCGGTGGGTGAGGAACTGAAAAATCACCCCAACATTGCCGAATACCGCCTCGGCAGATACGGCGAAGGCGAGGACGGCGTGACCATAGCCAAACTGAAATAACTGTTTATTAATTTTTCAGGAGCAGTCAGATATGCTTTTATCCGATAAATATATATGCGCAGGCGAGGAATACAGCACGATGCAGCGGCGTATTCCTGCGCCTCTGTTTCAAAAAGATATTGCGCTTGAACAAGCAATAACAAAAGCCGGGATTACCGTGTGCGGTCTCGGCTTTTATGAGTTGTATCTTAACGGCAAAAACATCACCCGCGGCAGGCTCAGCCCGTATATCACCAACAGCGAGCAGGTGGTGTATTACGATTACTATGATATTACCGCACTGCTGACAAAGGAAAACCGCTTTGAATTTCTGCTCGGCAACGGAATGCAAAACGCTTTCGGCGGCTTTATCTGGGAGTTTGAAAAGGCGGCAAACCGTTCCTCGCCGAAACTTGCCTTTGCAATTGAAATCGCATATGCCGACGGCAGTAAAAAAACAGTGGAGGCGGATGAATCCGTTTTGGTTGCCGAATCGCCTGTTCTGTCCGATGATTTGCGTCTTGGTGAAATCTATGACGCAAACAAAACCGAACGTGAATGGAAACCTGCAACCGTAACGAGAACACCGCGGGGCAAAAAAGTTCTGTCCTCTGTCCCTCCGATTACAGTAGCGCAGGAATTAAAACCTGTGCGCATTTTCAAAGAGGACGACGCTTATATTTACGATTTCGGTATCAACACGGCAGGCGTTTGCCGTTTGCAGTGTGTGGCACAGCAAAACCAAAAAATACGGCTGACCTATGCCGAAATACTGAAAAACGGCAGATTCTATACGGACAACACCACCTTTGAACACTGCAAGGAGCAGTATTTTCAAAGCGATACATATATCTGCAAAGAGGGCAAGAATGATTGGCAGCCAACCTTTACATATCACGGCTTTCGCTATGTTAAGGTTGAGGGCGTTACCGCACAGCAGGCAACGCCTGAATTACTGACTTATCTGGTTTTTCACACAGCGCTTGAAAATATCGGTTATTTTTCCTGCAGCGACGAAGCGCTCAACAAGTTGCACGCAATGACGCTCAACGCCACGCTGTCAAACTTTCATCACTTCCCGACGGACTGCCCGCAGCGTGAAAAAAACGGCTGGACGGCGGACGCGGCGCTGTCCTCTGCGCACACGCTTTTGTATTATG
>ONXZ01000208.1 GCA_900321905.1 uncultured Eubacteriales bacterium | reverse complement strand
CTCGGTTGTTCCCCACGCAAGGTCAAGGCGTTTTGGACGCAACTCAACAGGACCGACTCCGTCCTCCCAGTTGTAACCCGAAACAAAGTTGCCACCGGGATAACGTACAATCGGAACGTTAAGTTCACTGACAAGGTCAATGACATCACGCCTGAAGCCGTCCTCGTCGGCTGTCGCGTGGTCAGGTTCATAAATGCCGCCGTAGACGGCTCTGCCAAGGTGCTCAATAAATGAGCCGTAAATGCGTTTGTCAATTTCCCCGATTTTAAATTCTTTGGCAAGCGTTATTTTTGCTTTCATTTTGCTGACACCTTTCCGCCGATTAGTATTGTACCGTCGCGGTACTTGTAAGGTGCTACAAGGTAGTAGCACTTATTTTTAGTAGTTTCTGTAAAGGTTATTTTTTTATTATCTTTAAATGTTTTATATAGTTTGTATTTGCCGTTTTTACCCGTTTTACGGTACAGGAAGTAACCGCTTGCGTATTTGCACTGAGTCCATTTGACTGTGGTTTTCTTCTTAACGCGCTTTACTTTAAGTTTGCCCTTGATTTTTGGCTTTTTAACAACATCGCCGTTGATTTTTGCCGTGCCGCAAAACAGGTTTGTTGTGTCCGCCACAAGTTTTGAGCCGCCGCTAAGGGCAAGACCGCAATTTTGCACGCCGCTGATTTTGTTGTTGTAAAGCGTGCTTACAGTCGATTTGTTGCTCATATTAACGCCAAACTGCAAACTGCCTTTGATTCTGTTGCTTGCAACATTGTTGTTTTTACAGTGATAAAACGACATACCGCTGACGTAACTGCGTGCAGAATAGTTTTCACTAATAACATTTGAACTTACTGTGCTTTTATTAACATACTTTAAATCAACGCCGTATGCCGCTGAATTGTTAAGAGTAATCTTATTAAAACATATTTTTATATTATTGACTGAATATGAGCCGTTTTTATATACGCTACTGCCGCTCATAACACCACCGTAAACGCCGATACCGCAACTTCTGTTGTAGCCGGCATTTTTTGTTATATTAATCTTATTATTATTTATCCTTATATTAGTGTTATAACGGATTCTGATAGGCTTGCTCGTATCATACGGCATATACCATTTGCTTGAGTAGTGACCCTGTGGAAATTCCTCAACAAACACACCGATTGACGCTCCGTCAACAACGTTATCACAAATTTGAGAATCAATATAGTTAAAAGCCAGAATAGCCTTGTCGGTGATATTTGAAAAATAGTTATTTACAATTCTGATATTTGAAAAATAACTGCCAACTACACCTGCACGTGAGCCGACACCTGCAAACAGATTTTTGAAGGTGCAGTTTTTGACCGTGATGTTTTTGCACGGAGTATCGTCAAGCAACTGATACGCTTTAAAGTGCTGGTTGTGATGAACAGGGTCAATCTGCACCGCTTCGCCGGTTGTGTTTTTTGTGCGCTGATAGCCGCTGAAAGTTACGTTATCAAGCGTCATATTGTTAGCCGCGCCAATTTCCATATGATGTGAATTGCGGTCGTTTTTAATCGTCATATCCTTGAGCAGGACATTTTGACAGTGTGCAAAACGCATAATGCAGGTGGTGTCAACATACTGATTGTCCCAAATACCGCCTATAACGGTAATATTCTGATAGCCGTTGTAACCTGTGTTTATATCGTTCAGCGTGCCTGCTTTAAGCATACTGCCGTCTGCAAAATCGCGAATTAATTTTGTGCCTTCCTCAAAAACAAGTTTGGTATTGCTGTAAATGTGCAGACCTGTTGACATAATATACTTGCCCTTAGGCACATAAACCGAAAGGTTAATATTGTCATTGCCTTTTGTTTTTTTCAAAACTTTTTCGATAGCAAGCGCAGGGTCGTCTTTAAGTTCACTTTTTGTAAAATTGACAACAATGTTTTCAGCGCCGTCTGTGCTTGCAAAAGCAGGCACAGCGCATGAAAACAGCGTAATTGCCGCAAGTAAAAACGCGAGTAAATTCTTCATTATTTAATAAACTTTCTGAATACCTTTTTGCCTTTTTTGATTATCATTCCCTCGGGAGTTATCATATCCGCCGTTACAACACCCTGCGGGTCGGTGTATTTTTGGTCGTTTATTGAAAGACCGTTTTGCTGAACAAGACGTCTTGCCTCGCCCTTTGACGGAAGAAGCCCGGTTTTTACAAGCATATCAAGAACTCCCATTCCGACTGCATCGGGAATTACCGTTGTCGGCATATCGGCACTTACGCCGCCCTTTGAGAATACCTCCTCGGCGGTCTTTTTGCACTTTTCGGCCTCTGCCTCGCCGTGAACAAGCTTTGTAACCTCATATGCAAGTATTTTCTTTGCCTTGTTAAGCTCCTGTCCCTCCCATTTTTCCATTTCACGTATCTCGTCCATCGGAATAAATGTGAGCAGCTTAAGACATTTTATAACATCGCCGTCGCCTACGTTTACCCAGTACTGGTAAAACTCGTAGGGAGTTGTCTTTTTCGGGTCAAGCCAAACTGCGCCCGACTGCGTTTTACCCATCTTTTTGCCCTCGCTGTTTGTAAGCAGCGTAAAGGTCATACCGTAAACCTGCGTCTGATCCTTTCTGCGGCACAGGTCGATACCGCCGAGGATATTGCTCCACTGGTCGTCGCCGCCAAGCTCTATCTTGCAGCCGTATTCACGGTTAAGCATCAAAAAGTCATAGCTCTGCATCAGCATATAGTTAAATTCAAGGAACGACAAGCCCTTCTCAAGTCTTTGCTTAAAGCATTCCGCAGTAAGCATCTTATTAACGGAAAAGCATGAGCCTATATCTCTTAAAAAATCAACATAATTAAGCTTTAACAGCCAATCTGCGTTATTTACCATTATCGCCTTGCCGTCCGA
>ONXZ01000195.1 GCA_900321905.1 uncultured Eubacteriales bacterium | reverse complement strand
CCATGTTCAATTGGGGACAGTCCCCAATTGAACATGGTTGTAATATTTGATTATACTAATAGTATTATTTTATGAATTCTTTTATGACTTCGCCCATAATCTTAACGCCCTTTTCGATATTTTCATCGCTCGGGGTGGAAAAATTAAGACGTATATAGTGGCACTCTTTTGTATCATCAATCACAAATGCAGTGCCCGGCACAACCGCGACTTTGCATTCGAGCAGTCGCTCGCAATACTGCAGCATATCAACACTGTCAGGCAGTTTCGCCCAGATAAACAGTCCGCCTTCGGGGCGAACATAGGTGATATGCTCTGCGCAGTATTTATCAAGGCAGTCGCACATAAGATTTAACTTGTGGCGGTAAATGCCCTTGATTTTTTCAATATGAGCGTCAACGTCATATTCATCAAACCAACGTGACACAATCATCTGATTAAGCACGCCTGTATGAACGTCGCTCACCTGCTTTGCAATGGTGAACGCACCAGCCATATCCTTGGGAACAACTGCATATGCAACACGGATACCGGGAGCAAGAATCTTTGAAAAAGAGCCGGCGTAAATAACTATACCGTCGGTGTCCATAGTCTTTATTGAAGGCAAATCCTCCCCTGCTACCCGCAGTTTGCCGTAAGGATTATCTTCAATAATCACAATTCCGTTTGCCTTTGCAATCTCATACATCGCCTTGCGCTTTTCGAGCGAAAGCGTTGTGCCGCCCGGGTTCTGGAAGTTCGGTATAGTATAGATAAACTTGGCTTTTGGATTATTTTTGACCGCCTCTTTAAGAGCGTCAATATTCATACCGTCGTCGTCAATCGGCACGCCAACAAGTTTAAGTCCATGCGAGCGAAAGCAGTTAAGCGAGCCGATAAAAGACGGCTCCTCACAAATAACTGTATCGCCCTCGTCGCACAGTATACGCGCGCTCAAATCCATAATCTGCGAGCCGCCCGAAGTTATTATAACCTCGTCGTTGTCAGTTACAACATTTTCGTGCTTTGCAAGCCATACGCGCAGTGTATCGCGAAGCGGCTGGTATCCCTCGCTAACGCCGTAAACAAGCGCAGACACAGGGTTTTCGCTGAGTATTTCGTCAGAAAGACGCGCTACCTCTTTAGTAGGAAAAGCCTCCACAGCCGGCGAACCGCCTGCAAAGGCTATCATACCGGGCTGACTCGTCACCTTGAGGAGTTCCCTCGTGGCTGACGCCTTCACGCCCAAAAATTTCTTTGATAATTCGTACATTTTACTTTGATTCAGGAAGTTGGTTTTTACCGTTTTCAGCGTCTTTCAGACCGAGTTCGTTTTTAATCTGTGAGGTTGAAACGCCCGGAGTTCTGTCAAGGAACACAAGATTGCAGTAATCCTTGAGGTAATCGAACTTGTCAGAACCTTTCCAGTCGCCGCCCATAACAACGGTGTCGATGTGATAGTCCTTAACGTCGTCGAGTTTCTGCTCCCAGCAATTCTCAGGAATTACGAGGTCAACATAACGAATAGCCTCAAGCATTTTTTTGCGAGTTTCATAATTGTGATACGCCTGTTTGCCCTTTGAAGCGTTAAACTCGTCTGTTGAAAGCGCAACAACAAGATAATCGCCGAGTTGTTTTGCCCTTCTTAAAAGATTGATGTGACCGTAGTGAAGCAAATCGAATGTGCCGTAAGTCAATACTCTTTTCATAATCTTACTCCTTTGTCAGTGACAGTATAAATTCAGCAAGTTTTTTAGTGTTTTCCTTTGTGTTTATAACATATTTCTCTTTGAAATTAAAGAGTGAATTCATATCATATTCGCCGCTGTCGAGCGACGCGATAAGTTCTTCTGCATTTTCAAACACCGCAGTCGGCATTTCAGCCTTGAGGTCGATATTTAAACCTCTGTCGGCGATATAGCGCTCATAGTCAGGAACGAAGAAATACAGCGGTTTCATAAGCAGAGCCGCTTCAAACGCGCAGGCGGAATAGTCGGTGATAACAACGTCCGCGAGTTTAATGAGTTCCGCAGGCGTAAAGTCACCGTGCGGTTTGTAGATATCTTCGACCTTTGTTTCAGATAGCGGGTGCGGTGAAATCAGCAGTTGGTAGTTGTCATTATCGGCAAACTCGGTTTTTAGTTCCTCGATAACATACGCTTCCCTCTCCCTGAAAGTCGGGAGATAAAGTACAACTTTTTTCTGCCCTGCTGCAGGGTTTGAGTAGTAAAAATCACTCGTGCGCGGCTCACCGTCCGTGATGAAATCAACACGCGGAAGCGGACAAATCTTGATTTTGTCACGCGTTGTTCCAAAGCCTTCCATATAAAAGTCGGCAGTCGCTTCACTCGGCGCAAGCACATAGTCATAGCCTCGATGCATACACATTGCGCGGCTGACTTTTTCGTCCCTGCCCTCTTTGGTGCCGACTGACTGCAGACCGAATTTTTTTATCGCGCCGAGTGCGTGCCACATCTGCAAAACCCTTAAGTCTTTTTTATGATTAAGGCACGACACGGTTATTGAATAAGTGTCGACAATCGCAACTTTAGAAGTCGCAAGGTAATACATATCGCCGATAACGGCAAAACAGTATTTGATTTTTGCCGACAAACCGTCGTCTATCATACGGAGCCTGAACACCTGCTCAACATCTGAGTTTTGCTCGCAAATCGCTTTTTCAAGCAGGGTCATATCAAGGCTCTTTTCGTTGCTCTGACGCGACAGATAAACAATTCGGTTTTGAGTTTTGAGAAGTTTTAGCGGCGCATAAATGATTTTAAGCCCGAACTTCAGCAGTGAAATAAGCAGTATTTTCATTTTAATTACTCATAGAGAGGATATTTTTTGCAGATTTCTGCAACACCGTTTTTGATGTAATCCTTCTTGTTCTCATAATCAGTAACTGCAAGGTAGATAAACTCGGCAATCTTATCAAAATCGTCTGTGTTAAGACCTCTTGTAGTTGCCGCAGGTGTGCCGATTCTTACACCGCTTGTAACAAACGGTGAGAGCGGCTCGTTAGGAACAGTGTTCTTGTTGAGAGTGATGTGAACTTCGTCAAGTCTGTTTTCAAGTTCCTTACCCGTAACGCCTGTGCCGCGAAGGTCGAGCAGGCAGAGATGGTTGTCCGTGCCGCCTGAAACAAGGTTAAGACCGCGCTTTGTAAGACCGTTTGCAAGTGCCTGCGCGTTGTCGATAACTCTCTGCTGATATTCTTTGAACTCAGGCTTGAGAGCCTCGCCAAAACATACAGCCTTACCTGCGATAACGTGCATAAGCGGACCGCCCTGTGTACCCGGAAATACGGCTG
>ONXZ01000048.1 GCA_900321905.1 uncultured Eubacteriales bacterium | reverse complement strand
TATTAACTTCTGAGAACACGCTGCTGAGGTCGGTTCCCGGTACGGTATGGTCCTTAATCAGAGTTTTACCGATAACCATAAACAACGCCGCAGGAACGCCCTTGCCCGACACGTCAGCCATAACGATTGCAAGGTGACGGTCATCGACCATAAAGAAGTCATAGAAGTCGCCGCCGACCTCTTTTGCCGGGTCCATTGAAGCGTATATTTCAAACTCAGGTCTTTCAGGGAACGCAGGGAAAATGCTCGGAAGCATTGATGACTGAATGTGAGTTGCGACATCAAGTTCCGCACCGATTCTCTCCTTCTCCGCGGTAACTCTTGTAAGGTGGATGATGTAGTTGTTGATATCCTGCTCCATTTGCTTGATTGAGTCGCTGAGCGCCTCAACCTCGTCACCTGTTCTGATGTTGAGTTTTGAGATAGCAGATACATCCTTTTCGCCTTCATTGCGGTCCTCAACAAAAGTTCTTGTTGCTTCAGAAAGGTCGTTAATCGGCTGAACAAGGGTTTTGTTAACACCGCGAATCGCAAGAATTACAATAAGCGCTACAACTGCAGCCATAAATACAATTAAAGAAACAACGTAAACCATAATGTTATGCACGATCTCGTTCATATTTACATCAACGCCAAGCAGCGCAACGGGCTTGCCGTTTGCGTCTTTAATAGGGCGCATACAGGAGCACAGCCAGCCGTATTCATCGTTTGAGATAAACGCGTCAACGCCGTTTTCGCGGTCGTCAAGGTCCATAGTTTCGCTTGAAATATGGTGCGTTGTGCCGAGTTGACATCTGTCATCGGCACGGTCAGCGTCAAAGATGTATGTACACATATCGCCGTCAAGCACCTGGACATAGATAAATTCAATATCGTTATTGTCCTTAAAATCAAAAAGAGTTTTTAGCATATGCTGATACTTTTCGTCCTTAAGAGCATCAGCCTTTTTGTCATATTCCTTTTTGTACGCCTCGTCCTCCCAATACTTGTCGTCATCGTATGTGCCGATTTTCTTAACCTCATTATAGTAGCGCACAATATCGTCGGCGCTCATCTGAGAAGCGGCAGTTTCGGCAAGGTCGTAAGCAAGGTCCTTGTAGTGCTGGTTTATCATATACGAATATGAACCGATACTGATTACAACCGCAAAAACAGACAGCAAAATGGATATTATAAAAACCATAGTCGCCGTTTTTCTGCGCAGGGATGCGGTGTGTTTCCTTTTAGTTTTTTTGTCTGACATAGTACCCATCCTTTATATTAAAATTAGATTTACATAGTTATCTCTCAGCAGCGCGTTATATACGATTGACGAGAGTATTACCTCGCCCGAATCGCAGGCGTTTTCGGGCAGATACACCTTTACACACTGAGTGCCGAACATCTCGCACAGCGCGCCGCTGATAGTTTCAAGTTGCAGCGGTGAAAGATTTGTTTCCGTAATCAAAAACGCGTTTTCCTCAGGTGCGCCCATAACGAAGTAGTTTTTGCCATCAAAATTTACAGCAAAAGTTTTGCCTTCAAAAAACTCGTTTTCCCTCACGCACCAGCGAAGATGGCTGTCATCCCACTTTGCATAAGATGTGCCGCTAAACGCCTCGTTGCGGAGTTTGTTATACTGCTCTGCTGAAAGCGGATTCACCGCAATCGGCACGGCTTTGCCCTTGCTGAAACTTGTGAGTCTGAAATGAGAATCCGGCTCAAAGCCAAGTTTTTTGTAATATTCGACAAGTTCTGCAGTCGGCTTTAAAAACACAGCGCAGGAACTGTCCTTTGCATACTGCAGAACGTGCTTTATAAGTTTTGTAAAATAGCCGTTTTGACGCTTTTCAGGCGGCGTTGCCCCTGCATACAGAAACAGCGCTTTTTGATGCTCTTTTCCCGAACTAAAGCAGGCATCAAAAACGTGCAGCATGCTCACAATCTCGCCGCCCGCTTTGCAGACATAAGTTGTTATCCGTTCAAAATTTTCCTGATAAAACAGGCTTATATACTCGGGCGAATCGTCAAAGCACGTTTGCCACAATTTGCAAAGTGCAGGTATATCGTCAATCGTTGCAATCGCAATGTCGGTGTTCATTATTCCACCTCCACGGTGAGCGTGTTAAAGCCGGCATATCTGCGGTAGAAGAACTGCTTTGACCTCTTTTTTACAATCTGTATGCCAAGAGAGGCAAGTTGCTCGTCGTCTTCATAGTCGTTGCCGATATTCATTGAAAACGGGTTAAACGTTACCGCATTGTCGCGCAGGTGTATAACGATGTTGCCGTTTTTTTCAAAACAAAGGGTAAGTTGGATATACTCATTGCCCTGATTTTTAAAGGCATTTTCGATAATCGCCTGGCAGATTTCTTCAACGCAGATTGAAACGCAGTAACTCTGCTTTGCATTGGCGTTGTTTGCGTCGCAGAATTCCTCCGCTTTTTGAAGCAGGTCGGCAATGTCGGTTGAATTATTATCAAGCAGATATGTAAACACGTTGTTCGACACAGCCTCTTTTTTAGAATGGCAGACAGGCACCCACACGGCGATAGTTAAAACCTCTGCACCGAAGAAGGTGAGCCAGAACCACTTGATATCAAACTGCGACAGTATAAGCGCAAACGCAAGAAAACAGATAAACGTGCGCAACTGGTTAATCAAAAATACAATTCTAACACGTTTGATAGACTGAAAACAGGAACTCCAAGTAATGCTCAGTCCTGCGGGTATTATCGACAAACAAAACAGCCTTACTGCAAACGCGCCCTCGCTGATTGAACTGCCCTCTAAGCCGAACAAATCGCAAATCTGCGGTGCGAAAAAAGCGAATACAGCAGCAACGGCAGCGCCGCTGAACACGCCTATAATTATGCCGAGTTGCATAACACGTCTGACCGCTTCCCTGTTATGTTCAGCGTAAAACGTGCCGCAAAGCGGCTGCACTGTATCTCCGAGCGCCGAGTAAATAGCAAGAGCAACATAGGACACATCCTGCACAACGTTGAACTGTGCAAGCGCGCTGTCGCCTCCCATACGAAGCAGAATATTGTTGACAACAATAAGTGCGATAAACTGACCGATATAACCAAACGACGACGCCATACCTGTTTGCAATGCGTCAATAATCATTTTGAAATCGGGTTTAACAAATCCGAACCTGAGTATTGCCCACTTGCGTGTGAAGTGGAACATAAATATACAAACGCCCACGGCTTTGCCAAGCACCGTTGCGTAGATTGCGCCGCGCACGTCGAGTTTGAATCCCATAATGAACACTGCGCTTGCAACCACATCTGTGAAATATCCTATAAAAAAGCCTGCGCTTGCAAGTTTTTCGTCATCATCACAGCGCACACAGTAGTACAGCAAAAAGTACAAAAACGTAAGCGGTGCGCCCAAAAACATAATTTGCAGATATTCTTTTGTATACATCCACAGGGCGCCGCGCTCGGAGCCTGCGCCGAGCATATGCAGTATTTGCGGCATAAATACCAAGCCGACCACCGCGACAATTATGCTAACCGCAACGGCAGTCATCAGCATTTGTGAAAAATATTCTATGCCCTTTTTAGCATCGCCTTTACCGAGCGAATGCGTGTATTTAACAGAAGCACCGATGGCAATGCCGACATCAAGCACGTTGTATATCATATATATAGGCGCAACAAGCGACATAGTTGCAAGTCCTACCTTGCCAAGACGTATTCCCACAAACAGCGCGTCTGCCACATCGCCAAACGCAAGACCCGCCGCCGAAACAAGCGTAGGCCAAAAAAGCCGACGGAACATACTGTCGGTAAACGCTTTACGTTTGGCTAAATTTGACGTGGTATCGCTCATATAATACTGCCTTTCCAGATACGCGTAAGTTCTTTAGGGCGACGCAGAAGTTTGTGCCTGCGAAGTCCTTCAATGCCCAAATCCTCCTCCGAGTCAACTGTTTTGACCTCGTCGGGCAGGGCGTTATAGAGTTCCCATTTTATATAGCAGTCGCAACGACCGTCAAGCACTTTGCAAAATGCGATATCAAAGATTTCGGGAGTTACAAAAGTGCCTGCGATATACGCAGTGTCCTCACCGTCGGCATTAAAAATCAAGCCCCACATTTTAAGCGCGTCAAAATTTTCAAGCGCGGTTTCGGCAGCGCGCACATCGGCAAGGTCATCTGCTTTGCGCAAATCTGCCCAGCAGCGGTTAATATCAAGCGCTCTGCTGCAATTATCAGCAGTCAACGGCTCAATTGCCCATTCAGTTGCCGTTGCTTTGCCGAGGTTTATCTGATGTCTTAAACTCTTGTACGCCTTTCCGCTTAGAGTGATTTGCTCGTCCTTGTCGTAAAGGTATGAGAATTCGTCGCGGCACTCTTCAAACTCAAACTTGCCGCCGTACTCCCTTTCAAGGAATTTTTTGTCCTCGTCGCTTATTGTGTAAAAAGTCGGATTTTCGTGCTGAATCAGGCTGTCAACAAGTCTCTTTTTGCCCTCGTCACTACCGCAGGGAAAAAGATAGGCGCTGTCGCCCTCGGCTTTGTTTTTAACCACAAAAGCGTCAGAGTCGATACATATTTCGTACTGCTCGTCAGCCTGCCACGCAAATAGCGAGGCAAAACTGTATACATATAACGTGTTGCCGCTCAGTTTGCGAATGTCCTCAACCGTCCTCATCTGCGACAACTCAATCGGTTTAAATATCAGCGGCTGCGCCGCGTCTGAATCAAGTGTCAAAAATACATCTCCGTATCTGTAAAAATAATCATTAAAATATAAATAATACAATATTATAACAGATTAATACTGTTTTTTCAAGAAAAGAGTTGTAACTAATGCGCAGACAGCAAAAATAATAACCTTCCGCCCGCCGCAGAAGGTTATTGTTGAATAAATTTACTTTTGCTCTAAACCTGTTTGGTTTTTGTAGATAAAGGTTCTCACTACTGCAAACACGACTGAAACTATCAGCGCAGAGATAAAGAATTTTGCAAAGTTCATTGTTATGTTATAAAACAGCAATGCTTCAGTCAGCGAGTCGATAGACGGCACAATCTTCGCCACAAAGTCAAAACGAACTGTCAGGGAGTCAAACGCCTGCCGGTAGTTAGCCAGCAAAATTTTGCTAAACACATCCATATCCTGCCCCAGGTATTTTGCAACAAGCGGCATCGTGACCGTTTTAAACGTTAGCACCGACAGAATTGCCGTCACCAACGCGCTTGCAGTACCGCAGAGCAAAACCCTCTCGCTTGAAAAATCGCGCTTGATTTTAGCAGTCATAGGGTCACCATCTCCCTTATTTCCGGTACGAGTTAACAAGACGTAAAACAGCCATGTAAACAGGACGAAAGCAACATTAATAATTATTTTACCCGGCACGCTCGGCACGGCTCCGGGATTTATCAGGCAGTAAACTCCGTTCTTTAAAAGAATTATAGCAACGGAAATCAAAGGATGCACCGTGAACGCCGCAAGAAGTTCCGCTAACGATGAAAAATCTATGCTTACAAGCGACGGCGTGTACGGAACCTGAAACGAAAACAAGTTCAGCACAAGCGACATCACAAGGCATACGCACACTATAAAGCATTTGCGCAGTAGCACTGATTGGCTCGCTTTGCGCTCCTCCTGCTTTTGGCTGACGATATACAGGTTTTCGTCATCGGCAAGCGACTCGTCAAGGTTTTGTTTTGGCAAAGAGCCCTTTGTTTCTACTTTTTTTGCTTGATTACGCTTGCTTTTTGCATAGACATCGTAAGGTACAAATCCCGAACTGCCAAGCGGCTCCATATCCATATCATGTTTATTGTAATTCATACGCTCCCCTTTAATTACAAGGCCCAAACAATTTGTTTGAGCCTTGCCGTAGTTAAAATTCTATTGTCCAGTTTGTGTTTTTGAAAAACAGTTTGTGCGGCTGGTCGCCTGCCATATTGAAGTCCTCGCCGCCCGAAGCAGTGAGTACGTCCTCTGTGTTTTGGATTACAACCTTGAACTCAGGTTCAATATATGTAAACTTTTTCATTTATATCCCCCTTATCCTTCAAAGTATGCGTTTGCATAGTGGTTATAAAGGTAAACTGCTTTTACCATTGAACGCAGTTGATTTACCTTTTCAGGCTCGTCAAACGTGCCGCTTTCAGTATCGCGAAGTACCGTGTAGCAGTAAGCAAGCGCGTTGTACTTGATTGAGCCTGTTTTGCCGCCGCCAGCCGATGCTGTGTTGCCGTCAATTGTACCGCCATTGATTTCGACACGGCTTTGCGGATTACCCATACCCACACCTCTATTATACAACTCACCGTATGAAATATCAAGTGCTATGCCATCACCGAAATTAGTTGCCTTAAAATTTGTCACTGTGCCGCCGTTCATCTGAAAATATGAGCCGTTGCTGACGAATACACCTCCGCCAACTGCAGTAAAGCAACGGTTTGGGTCAGTAGTATCAGTATAATCGGAATAGGCATAACAATTTTTAATCGTTCCGCCATCCATAATGAACGAACCGCCGTTAATTGCAGCAACACCGCCGCCGTAGCAAACCGAACCGCCCTGTATGCCGCAATTGTCAATAGTGCCGCCGTACATATGGAACGTTGAACCGTCCGTAATAGTCACACCACCGCCGAAATAGTTATTCGTTTCAATATCTTTAATAGTAACGCCGTTATACATATTAATTGTACCGTGACTAAAAATATTAAGCACACCGGGAACATCGTTTTTGGAAGCGTGCTTACCCGTTATTGTAAGCGTAGTATTATCTGTTGCAGCACCGAGGTTAACTACAGCGCCGTCTGAAACCGCAACACAAGAATCAACTGTGTAATAAATATATACTGTTTTTGCAAGACTGTCTATTTACAAAGGGCTTGACAAACAGTGCATTACGGGTATATAATAGTTGCAACAAAGGCATTGACGAAGAAAAGTAGTGCGGAAAAGTGCTTTTAGAGAGCGCGGGACGGTGGAAGCCGCGCAGTAACTTCCGTATGAAGAACACTTTTGAGCCGCAAACTGAAAGGCATTGCCGAGTAGGGGCGCCGCAAGCTGTGCGTTAACATACAGCAAACCTTAATGATGAGGTTATGAGAAGCAATATAGGTGGCACCACGGGTAACAGTCGCTCGTCCTATAATCAGGGACGAATGGCTGTATTTTTTATTTTAAGAGGTGGCTTATATGAAACACATTGACATCAAAGACGTTATCACAAGCAAAGATTTAATCGGCAGCGAGGTCACTGTCTGCGGCTGGGTGAGAACTGCGCGCGACAGCAAAAACGTTGCGTTTCTTGAACTCAACGACGGCACAAGCCTCAAGCACCTGCAGATTGTCATTGACAAAAACAGCGGCATTGCAGTTGACAGCGAAGCAACCAAACTCGGTGCGTCGCTCAAAGTTGTAGGCACAGTTGTTAAAAACGAGCGCAATAACACAAACGAAATTGACGCAAAAGAGATTACATTGCTCGGCGTTTGCCCCGGTGATTATCCGCTGCAAAAGAAGTTTCAGAAACTTGAAACTCTGCGCGAAATGCCACACATCAGAGTGCGCACAAACACCTTTAACGCAGTGCTTCGCGTGCGCAGCGTGATGGCAGCGGCTATACACAGATTTTTCCAGGAGCGCGGCTATGTTTACATCAACACTCCGCTGATTACAGGCTCTGACTGCGAGGGCGCAGGCGAAATGTTCCAGGTAACCACAATCGGTTACAGCGACAAGTATGAAAACGAGGAAGATTACTACGCTGACGACTTCTTCGGTCAAAAAACGGGTCTGTCGGTTTCAGGTCAGTTAGAGGGCGAAATGGCAGCCATGGGTATGGGCAAAATTTACACCTTCGGTCCATCGTTTAGAGCGGAAAACTCCAACACCCAGCGCCATGTTGCAGAGTTCTGGCACGTTGAGCCTGAAATTGCGTTTTGCGAACTGCCTGACCTTATTGAAATCGCAGAAGATATGATAAAATATATCGTTAAAGATTATATGGAAAAATGCCCTGACGAACTCGCTTTCTTTGAGCAGAGATTTGAAAAGGGTCTTACCGATAAACTGCTGTCAGTTGTAAACAGCGACTTTGAAGTTGTTGACTACACAGACGCTATCGAAATTCTGCAAAAGGCAGACGTCAAGTTTGAGTTCCCCGTTGAGTGGGGCAGCGATTTGCAGAGTGAGCACGAGCGCTATATCACCGAGAAGGTTTACAAAAAACCTGTATTCCTTATCAACTATCCAAAAGGCATTAAGTCTTTCTATATGAAACAGAACGACGACGGCAAGACTGTTGCGGCAACTGACCTGCTTGTTCCGGG
>ONXZ01000191.1 GCA_900321905.1 uncultured Eubacteriales bacterium | reverse complement strand
TGTGAAGTCCACATTGCCGAGGATGGCGCCGATAAGAGGCATGATGATGTCAGCTACCAGCGAAGAGACAATTTTACCGAATGCGCCGCCGATGACCACACAGCAGTTCAGCCTCACCAAGCACCAGCAGGTGACGGCCCGATACACGTCGTATGACGAAGCACGGGCTGCCGCAGCAGCACAGGGCAAGCCATTGCTCATCGACTTCACCGGCCACGGTTGCGTCAACTGCCGCGAGATGGAATCCAGGGTCTGGAGCGATCCCCGCGTGCTCAAGCTGATGAAGAACGATTATGTGGTCTGCTCTCTCTACGGCGACGACAAGAAAGTTCTTGACAAGTTTGCCGAGATTAAGTATGAAAACAAAGTTCGCTTTGCAAAATACATCAAGCGCAAGCAGGACGTTGATATTGACCCCGATTCTATCTTTGACGTTCAGGTTAAGCGCCTTCACGAGTACAAGCGTCAGCAACTCAACGTGCTCAACATCATCGCTGAGTATCAGATGCTCAAGGCTAATCCAAACGCAGAGTATCACCCGAAAACTTACATCTTTGCCTCAAAGGCGGCTCCGGGCTACTTTATGGCAAAGAAGATTATTGAACTTATCGACGCGCTGTCAAAGGTTATCAACAACGACCCTGACGTTAACGGCAAACTCAAAGTTGTGTTTGTTGAGGATTACAACGTTTCAGTTGCAGAGGTGCTTATGCCTGCCGCTGACGTGTCAGAGCAGATTTCGCTCGCAGGCACGGAGGCTTCGGGTACGGGTAATATGAAACTTATGCTGGGTGGCGCAATCACACTCGGCACGCTCGACGGCGCTAATGTTGAGATTTACGACGCTGTCGGCGCTGACAATATCGTTATCTTCGGTATGAAAACTCCTGAAGTTGAGGACCTCAAGCGCGCAGGTTACTACCCGATGAATTACATCAACAACAACGAAGTGCTTAAAAACGCTATCGACTTTATTATGGCAGGCGTTAACGGCAAGCGTTTTGACGAGATTACTTCATCGCTTATGAACGTTGACCCGTATATGGCACTTGCTGATTTTGCTGATTATCAGAAGGCACATCAGCAGATTCAGAGACTTTATGCCGACAAGCAGAAGTTTGCTCAGATGTCGCTTATGAACGTAAGCGGCGCAGGCGTGTTCAGCGCAGACCGCTCAATTATGGACTACGCTAACAGAATCTGGCACACAGCGCCTGTTCCAAGGTCAACACCTGCACCAAAGACTTCAAAAAAACCTGCTCCGAAAAAAAGAGCAACAAAAAAATCAAAGTAATATGAATGTATGGGCGGAGGATATCCGCCCGCATTTATTGTTTTAACTATGCAAATATTCAATTCAAGAAAAACCGAATACAAGGATATAATCAGAGCCATCGCAACCGACGAGGGCGTAAGGCTCAGGATTATTGTACCGAGGAGTATGTCCTGCAACTGCGCGCTGCTTTGCGTGCATAAAGAGAATGAGGAAAATGTGTATTACTCTATGTTCTGGGCAGGTATGTGCGGTGACGAACACGAATACTGGGAACTCCACTTTTCAGCAACCACGCCCGGACTTTACTGGTATCACTTTGAACTTGAAACACCTTGGGGCAGAAACTTTGTTTACAATGTCGGCAGCGGAGTGGGCGACATCACACCTGATGGCGTTGACTTTCAGCAGACGGTGTATGATAAGAATTTCACCACGCCCGACTGGCTCAAAGGCGGCTTAATCTATCAGATTTTCCCTGACAGGTTTTATAACAGCGGCACGCCAAAATTCGGTGTGCGCGACACGCGAGTTATACGTAAATGGGGCGACGAGCCGTACTGGAATGATGAGCAGATGAACGGCTTGTGGAACAACGACTACTTCTGCGGCGACCTTAAAGGTATTGAGGAAAAACTGCCTTACCTTGCAGATTTATGCGTAAGTTGTATTTATCTCAACCCGATATTTGAGGCTAACTCAAACCACCGCTATGACACCGCCGATTATGAGCGTATTGACCCTCTGCTCGGTACGGAGGCAGACCTCAAAGACCTCTGCAAAAAGGCTAAAGAGGAATACGGTATAAGCATTATCCTTGACGGCGTTTTCAGTCACACAGGCTGTGACAGCAAGTATTTTAACATCTATAACAACTACGACAGCGTGGGCGCTTACAACAGCAAAGAAAGCCCCTACTTTTCGTGGTATAAATTCATTAACTATCCAAACGACTATCACTCGTGGTGGGGCATTAAACTTCTCCCCGAGGTTATCGAAGAGGACGAGAGTTACCGCAATTATATCTGCGGCAAAAAAGGAATTCTGCGCAAGTGGCTTCGCTGCGGCATAAGCGGCTGGCGGCTTGACGTAGCCGACGAACTGCCCGATATCTTCCTTGACGATTTACGCAAAACAGTTAAAGACGAAAACCCTGACGCAATTATCATCGGCGAGGTTTGGGAGGACGCAACCACCAAGTTTGCCTACGGCGAGCGCAGACGTTACCTGATGGGCGAACAACTTGACTCGGTTATGAACTATCCGTTTGCCGACGCGGTGCTTAACTTCGTGCGGTTTAAAAATGCCGACGCGTTCTTTGACAAAGTCCTCGGCATAGTTGAAAATTATCCGCCGCAGGTTACAAACGTGCTGATGAACCATATCGGCACGCACGACACAGAGCGTGCTATCAACCGCCTTGCGGGCGAGGACTGCGAGGGTCACGGCAGGGAATGGCAGCATGAGCGCAACAAACTGTCGGATTACGACTATCTGCACGGCATATCACTTATGAAACTCGCCTCGCTTTTGCAGTACACACTGCCGGGCGTGCCGTCGCTCTACTACGGCGACGAAATCGGAATGATGGGTTACAAAGACCCGTTCAACCGCGGATGTATGCAGTGGGATAATATGAATACCGAACTGCTGCAATGGTACAAACGCCTCGGCGAAATCAGGCGAGGCTGCAACGTGTTCAAAGAGGGCGCGTTTGTGCCTGTGTTCTGCTCGCACAAAACGATTGCTTACAAGCGTGTTGACGAGTCAAGCGAAGTGCTTGTCGCAATGAATCTTGATGAAATCCCTGTGGAAATCGAAATCGGCGCCGAGTGGAAAAACTCTTACACCCTCCTCGGCGACACAATGGGCGCAGAGCGTATAACCCTTGAACCATTCCAATACACACTCATTACAAGAATAAAGATATGAGTTGGTCTGAAAGAAAACGCAACCGTTTATCTAATTACGACTATTCATCAAACGGTGCATATTTTATCACTATATGTACTCTTGATATGCAATGCGTCTTATCAACAATTGTAGGGGCTGATGATCTCGATGTAGGGGCTGACGACCTCGA
>ONXZ01000014.1 GCA_900321905.1 uncultured Eubacteriales bacterium | reverse complement strand
TTTCGATATTATCATTTTCCTGGAATACCTCTTCGCCGATTTGAACAACCGTATTGCCGCTAATCATAGTCGGGATTGTTATATTCTTATCAGTTACCCCGGCAGAAAGTGCTTCAAAATCCGTAATCGTAGCCTCGGTTCCGTTGAGGTTATAATAGAAGGTGTTTCCGCCAAGTATACTATCCTGAACGTATTTGTATTGGCCTTTGTAAGCGTGTGCCGTAAACGGCAGCGCCGTCAGTGTGGTTAGTATCATCATAAGAGATAAAACAAGTGATAGAGTTTTTTTCATAAAATCATCCTTTCTTTTTTAATTCGGAATGCGGAATGCGAAATGCGGAATTAGTGGATACTCACTTAGTTCGGACAATTAATGATAAGAACCGTGCGCAGCGCCATATAACTCCGAATTCCGAACTCCGAATTCATAATTAATTATTTTACTTTTATCGTAACGGTAACCGTTACGGTTTTTGACTTATAGGCTGAAGTGCCTGCGGCTTTAACCTTAACTTTCACTTTATAAGTGCCTTTTTTAAGACCTTTTTTAACGGTGATTTTTCCGGTTTTCTTATCAACGGTTATCTTTTGGTTTCCGCTTGACTTTGTGTAGTTGACGGTGCCCTTTGCTTTGCTGAGTGTTATTGCATCAGCACGCTTAATCGTCTGATTCTTTTTCCTGACAGCGGAATATTTAACGGTTTTCGTTTTACCCTTCGCCGTTAAGGGGTTCGTCTTTTTAGCAAGTTTTGGCACAACCTTCTGCGCCTCGAGAATTTTGCCGCATACCGAGCAGTGCGTGCCAGCGGTCAGTCCTGTTTTTGTATAGGTTGCGGCAACGGGTTTATCCACAACAATATTATGTCCCGTTGCTTTAACCGTTTCCTGTGCAACAAACACCTCGCCGCAGGCAGAGCAGTGAGAGCCCTCGGTTTTGCCCGCCTTTGTGCAGGTTGCGGCAACGGCAGAGTCGGTGACAGGTGTGTGTATGACAATTTCCGGTGAACTCGCAACAATGTATTCATAATAGTCCATATAGTTATATGAGTCCACCGACCACTCGACGCCGTCTACCGTCACATTCGTACTTTCGCTCAAAGCGA
Source organism: uncultured Eubacteriales bacterium (assembly GCA_900321905.1). GTDB lineage: Bacteria > Bacillota > Clostridia > Oscillospirales > Acutalibacteraceae > Eubacterium_R. The sequence continues at coordinate 13,463 of ONXZ01000014.1, read as the reverse complement.
GTGTATCATTTTCATAGTTATATAAGCCGAAATGACAAATCATTTTATAGGTGCCGCAGGTGAAAGTTTCGCCGACAAGGACCCGCTGCCAACTGTCGCCGTCCTTTTTGTAATAATTGTACGTGCCGTTCACATTATAATGTACAGGTGTGCCGACAGTTACCGTTACAGTAGGATTCACCGCTTTATTGCCTACGGCAAGAACGGAAGCAATATCGGAGGTTGCTTCCATATGACTGATACGGGGTCTGTTGTCCTCTCTTTTGGATTTACAGATATTGCAGCGATAATCGGTATCGCTGTCGTAGATATGCGCCGCTTTTGTGCTATCCACCACTGCGCCGCAGTCCTTGTTTTTGCAGATGTTCCAGTGGTATTCGCCGTCCGACAGCCACTGAGTTCCTGCGTTATGGGGGAGCATATCGCCCGCTTCAAAGGTTTCCGTGCCTTTTCTGCCGCATTCGCAGGATTTATAGTAAACTGCTTTGCTGTGGCAGGTGGCGTCGGCTTTCTTATATTTATCTGCTACGACTTCCTGCGTAAACGAGTGAGTGTGCCCAACCTGAGGCTCCATCTCATAATCGCAAACTGTGCAGAGGATGGGGTATTCCGTTGTTGCGCTGCCCTCATGGTCGGGAGTGTGCGCCGCCGCGTCCTGTATTGCTCCGCAGTCGGGACATTCGTGCCAGTGATTTGTTTCATCATAGTGCCACTCGGTAAAATCGTGAACGGTGAATTCTGGTGAGCGGAATACCATATACTCGTAGTTACCCATAGGACGATATGACCTGAAGGTCCAGGCTACGCCGTCCACGGTGAGAGTTGTATTTTCATCAAGATAATAGGAACTGTTGTCGCCCTGATATAATCCGAAATAACAGGTTAATCTGTATATACCCGGGGAAAATGAATCGCCCGATGCACATTGATTGAAATTGCCTTCGCTGTCCTTTTTATACCAGTTGATAGTGCCTGCGGCGTTATAGAGCGCGGGCGCACCGACGGTTACCGTAATCGTCGGATTAGTTGATGTGTTAATCGGATTGCCGAAGCCGAGGAGGGACTCTATATTCGAGGTTGCAACAATTTCGGGGATATAGGTTCTCTCCTCACCGAAAGCAATCCCCGACGGCAACAAGGATAATACCATCACAAGCGCCGTAATCAAACTCAAAAAGGATTTTTTCATAAACATTCCTCCCGTAAGATAGAATTATCCATAAATATTATAATTTATAATTACTAAACTTCATATCATCCAAAAGTATGATTTTTTTAACAATTCGGAATTCGGAGTTCATAATTCCTAATTCCAAATTAAAAAGGACTGCCAAGCAGTCCTTTCAGTGTGTCTACAGTCTGACGGATGTGCCGCAGCACATTCGTTATCATTATTAAATGCTATTTATGTAATCACTTCTTCCATAAACGAAACGCATAATGTATATTAGCTTTTTGTTTTCATCAATGCGGTAAAACATTATATAGTTATTGATAATAACTTTTCTGTATTTCTTACTTTTTAACCTTTCATTATCACACAGTGGATACATCATCGGATTTAGCAAAATATTATCATAGCAGTTTTCCACCTTATCAAGAAAACGCAGTGCCGCCTGCGGTGCGGATAAATCCGAAGCAATATACTTTGCTATTTCGATCAAATCGTTTTCCGCAAGGCTCGTTACTATAAGTTTATAACTCATATTTCTTTCTTAAATCAGAAAGTGCGTTTTTTGCATCTCTGATTTCTCCTTTGGTGATTGCTTCCTCCGCCTCGGCAAGCTTTTTCTCAACATCTGCAAGAAACAGGCTTTTTTCATATGTTTCCATGCTCATAACGACCATATCGCCATACCCGTTTTTTGTGATAAAAATAGGCTCGCTATGCGCATGACACATTGAAGAAATCTCGCTTGTGTTTTTTAAATCTCTAATTGGTATAATCTGCGGCATAATGTCAGCTCCTTTCCTGTTGCCATTATTATACCATAATTATACCACAATATCAAGAGATTATTCTTTTTTTGTTTTGATTACTATTCCTATACTTCTTGCTTCGCTGACAAGTTCTGTTCTGGTTTTGAAGCCTGTTTTTTCCATTAAATGCTGAATATGGCTTTTCACCGTAGGCAGCGATATGTGGAGCCTTTCGGCAATCGCGGTGTTTGTATCACCTGTGGTAAGTTCTTTAAGAATCTCCAGTTCACGCTCGGTGAAATCGTGGTTAGTGGTGTTGCCGATATGAATGAGCGGCGTTTCATCGGGATAGATATTTTCGCCAGCCATTGTACGCTCCATCACATCGAGTATGCTCTCCTTCTGTCCATCCTTGTACCAAAAGGAATCCACGCCGATATTTCGTGCTCTCTCAAGCCACGAATACTCAGGCATTGAGGTAACAATAACTATTTTTATTTCAGGGAATTCCTTTTTGATTTCCTCGGCAGCGTCCAGTCCGCTGGAGCCAAGCGCAGTCATAACATCCATCAGGATTAAATCAACCTTATTGTTTTTGCAAACAGAAAGCGCCGCAGAGGCATTAGCAACGGAAAGAAGGTGGTTGAATTTGTCACTTGAATTGATATATATTTCAAAAAGTTCACGTGGCATAGCCTGGTCTTCAACGATTAAAACACGATAAGCCATTGATATACACTCCTTTGCTTCTATTTTATATAAAACTGCCCGAAAGCACATCAGCCAAACGGATGATTTATATGCAGAATAAGTGTAAACCTTTCGCTTCCTTCGATACAAACTGAGGCGTTCTGCTTTTTAGCAAGGTGTGCAAGGTTTGCAAGTCCACCCTCAAAACGCACCTCGCCTGTCGGCAACATTCCGTCGTTTGTAAAACGGCAGATAAGCGCTTTCTCTGTATTTTCAAAGGATATTTCCATCGTTTTTGCGTTTGCGTGTTTGGCGGCGTTGATAATTGCCTCCTGTGCCGCAAATAAGAACAATTCCTTTTTCTTTCCGTCAAGTTCTTTCGGTAAACCGCTGTGCCAAATCAGGGTTATATTCAGTGCGTTTGCAAGCGACTCGACGTAATCCGTCCGCCTTGCGTCTGCCTCCATACACAGCAGCAAGGCGTTCTTCTCCCAAAGAGAAAAAATGTTATCCAGCGCCTTCGCATCCCCGGTATCAGCAGCAACGGTTGAAAGCATAAGACGGTTCATTTCGTCATGAATATTTATTCTTGCCTGCAGAATTTCCTGCCGCTTAACTGACTCGTCAATACTCAGATAGTATTCTTTCAATTCCTGATTTAATCGGGAAAGTTCCGCTCTGTCCTTTTTAAGCGCTGCGGTTTTTGCATATTCATCCGTAATATCCGAAGCAATCATTTCATATAACTGCTCACCGCCGACGGTTATTTCTTTACAAGCAAAACGCCATACACTATCACCTACCGTAATAATTCTGTCCTCTAACGCATCACGGAACTGATTACCGTTAAGAAGAGAAGCGCCCGTGATTTCAGCACATAAGCGGTTCATACAGATGTTAGAAAACAGTACGCGTCCGTTTTTACGCCAGCAGCAGATGCCGCATGGCATTTTATCAAGATAGACCTTGATTGTGCCGGGGGTAATATATGTTCTGTCGTATCTGATATTGAATATGAGCAGCAGGAGCGCCAAAACGGTAAGAATAACGAGTGCGGCATACCAGTAAAGCACGGGAAGATTGCAGAGAGTTGATGTAATGTCGGCAACTTTTTGCCCTTCTCCGAATAAAGAATAATCAAATATTACCTGCCACATAAAGTATACGGGTGCAAAAAGAAGCAGGGAAAAAGCCGTGCAGGCGTAACGCTTCCTTGCCGTGCCGAGCACGCCGTTTCCAATATTGATAACGCAGAGAAACAACGTCCACAATGCGAAAAGTGAGCGAATAAACGCCGAAAGCATATCAAAAGTAATCATCGTGCTTCGCCCCCTTTCGGCAAGGTGAAACTGATATAGGCTACATTATCCTCCTGCATTTCTTCTGCCTTGATATCAACTGATAAAAGTTGCTCTGTCACCTCGTGCGGCAGAGTTTCTGCAGGATTTTCCAAAGTCAGTTTGAATACAACTGCTTCCTGCTGTTCGGAAAGATTAACAAAGGCTCCTTTTAGGTTTGAAAAATTCGTCTCAATCATTATTTCAAACGCCTCAAACACAGCAAGTACGGCGTCAGCGTTCACAACACACTGCGCATTTTCTACGAACTCACAAGGCACGCCGCAATAATTCAGATAACGCAGCACTTCCGAAACGGACAGCGCCAACTCGCCTGCTTCAACAACGCCGCTTTCCTGCGACATAAGCATCAGATTTGCATAACGTTTAATATACGCACCGAGGAAGGTGATTTTTCTGCGGCACATATCTTTAATCTCTGCATCGTTTGAGGCATAGGCGATTTTTGCAAGTTTGGATATTAATTGCGACTGCTTTTGCGTTCGTTTTGCAATTGTGTCGTATACAAGAGTGCGCTGTTCGGTTTTTGTCTGCTTTTCCTTTAACTCGTTACGAAGGCGGATTAACTCTGCCTCCTGTGACAATTCCTCCTTTGCCTGAGCCAGTTCTTCATTAAGACGGTCAAGTTCCGTCAAATCGTCCTGCCAAAACCCGAAACCGCCGGGGATTTCCATTTTGTGCAAAACTGTATGCTCGCCGATTCGCGAGCCGTTTTTTACAGAGAACTGCTCTTTTGTTAAAGGAATAGCGGTGGAGGAAGAATATACCGGTTTTCCTTCTTTGTCGGTGATTTGCGCCGAAACGGAGAATTTCTGAAACAGTTTTCCGTAATCGGTATTAGTCGGAATTAAGCCGAGTTGTATGCAACATTCAAGAACAATCGCCACGGTGAAGATAAGTGTCTCGGGAAATTCAATAATATGAGCGCCATTGAGAGTTGGCATCCGTTCCGTCAGCAAAAGCACGTTCATCAAAAGTCCGATTGCAAACGGAATCGTAATAATCCAGGCATTCTTTTTTGAACTGCTGATGCGGCATTTGAATACTAAAATCCCGACAGCCGCAAAATACAGCGCATACTGCCATAAGGTTACGGCATAGAACAACCATCCGTGAGAATAAGTATTATCCCAGTCCGAAAAATTCGGCTGAAAACGAAATACCTGCTGATGCAAGTCATTAGTAAGAACTGCAATAATAAATATAACAGTTATAATAATAGGTAAAAACCAACCCTTTCGGATTTTCAATTTCTCTTTTGGCGAAACCAAAAGCGATATATAAAACATTAACAACGGTAAGAGAAGCATAGGCACATAGTAAAAATACCATGTATGACGCGCGAGAATTCCGACTTCCGCAAGGGCACTGTATTTAATACCGCGCAGTAATATCAAAAGCAGCGACATCCACGACAGTGCTTTCATCATCACCGAAAGTCCGCCTGCTTTTAACACGCGGTGAGAATAGTACAAAACAAGGCAAACGCAAAGCGTAAGAAGATAAATAAAAGAAACATTACGGGTAGGAAAACTATCGGGAATAATACTTGCATTGGGGATAATATTAATCGCCATCAGAAAATAGTAAAACACCATACGCCTGAATGTTGTTTTTACTTCATTCATCCGATAACCTCCTTTGCTCCGTTTGTATTCCATAAAATCATACCACATTTATTCCCTCTTTTCAATGTGCGCAGAATCTCCAACTGCTGTTTTATCCTTTTTCAGTGCATTTTTCCTTGTTTTCACCTGTAATTGCACAAGTCCGTAAAAAGTAGACAATGACAAACAAGTGATATGATGATTCAAAGAAAATACCCCGACACTCGTGAGAGTATCGGGGTGTTTTAGAAAGGAATGACAATCATTGAGAATTTGTCATTATCAAATTGTCATTATTTAACCGTTACTTTAACCTTTGTCATCTTGCCGTTGATAGAGTAGATGTAGATATTGCAGGTACCCTTCTTGATACCCTTGATGTTACCTTTCTTGTCAACAGTTGCGATGCTCTTGTTAGATGTTTTGTAACGGAACTTAGGTGCAGATTTTGTTGGCAGGTGTTTCTTATTCTTGTTTACAAGAGTAACCTTTGCCTTAGCCTTTGCAGTCTTGCCAACCTTCACGGTTAACGCTTTCTTTGTAGCCTTGATGGTCTTAACATTGGTATACTTCTTGTTCTTGTCGCCTGCAACTCTTGCGGATATACTCTTTGCAAGAACTACCTTTTTACCTTTAACATTCTTATATGCTGCAACGTAAACTTTGTAGTTCTTTTTGCGGTTAATCTTCTTGCCGTTCAGTTTGGTGATAGTAACCTTTGTTGTGGAGTTCTTCTTGATAGTCTTAACAGGCTTCTTGTACTTCTTGCCGCAGTACTGAACGTATACGAAGTATCCGTCAGCTTTGGCAACCTTTCTCCACTTAACAGTTATCTTCTTACCCTTCTGAGTAATACCAATACCGTTGTACATTACAGTTTTAGCATTCTTCTTTGCTGCTGCAAGTTCTTTAGCGGCTGCTTCTTCAGCGGCTGCTTTTTCAGCTTCTGTAAGAGCTTTTTCGGCATCCTCAAGAGCTTTAACTGCTTCGGCAGGAACCTTTGCTTTCTGGTCGTCGGAAAGTGCGTCGTAAGCTGCTCTTGCCTTTTCAATTGCTTCCTTATCAGTTGTAGCAACCTTATCGCTTGGAAGTGCATTGATTTCATCTGTTACAGCCTGTGCTGCTGCAGTGTCTTCTGCTTCCTTTAATGCTGCTTCGTCGTCAACGAGCTTCTGTAATGTTTCGGGAGCAACTTTAGCCTTCTGGTCGTCAGTAAGTGCTTCGTAAGCTGCTCTTGCAGCTTCAATAGCTTCCTTGTCAGAAGTTGTTACTTTGTCTGCGTCAGGAAGATTATTGATAGTATCCGTTGCAGACTGTGCTGCTGCGGTATCGTCTGCGTCCTTCTGCTCTGCTGCTTTGAGAGCGTCCTCTGCGTCGGTCAGCTTCTTGAGTGTATCGTCGCTTACCTTTTTCTTCTGGTCGTCAGTAAGGTCGTTATACGCCTTTCTTGCGGCTTCAATCTTTTCTTTGTCCGCAGTTGTTACCTTGTCTGCATCAGGAAGAGCGTTGATAGTATTCGTTGCACCCTGTGCTGTTTCGGTATCAACAGCGTCCTGTAATGCAGTTTCAGCGTCAGTCAGTTTCTTAAGAGTTTCGGTGTCAACCTTTTTCTTTTGGTCATCTGTAAGGTTATCATATGCTGCTCTGACTGCCTCAATCTTATCTTTGTCAGAGGTGGTAACCTCCGTGCTTGCAGGAAGAGCGTTAATCATTCCCACTACTGCGGTTGCCGTTGCGTCTGAAATTGCTCCGTTAGCTGTATCAACAGCATCCTGGTCTGCAGTTTCACTATCTGCAACTTCTTTTGCAGCGTCTATCGCAGTTTTAAGTGTGCTTGCGATAGTAGAATAATTTGTATCATCCTTAATGCTGTTATAAAGTGTTTCAGCCGCTGTGATTGCATTGTTCAGCGCGGTTTTGTCAACTGAACCTGCGGAGATAAACTCAGCATACATATTCTGTGGTCTGCTGCCGTTGTAAGAACGTTCGGTGCTATCAATTCCATCAAGAACATCTCCGGAATTATTAGTACCACTGTACAGCTTTACGCCTTTGCCGAGGGTCAGTGTGCCGCTTGCGCCGGCACTTCCTCTCATATCTTTGCCACCACCGCCGATGCCTGCTCCAGCACCACCGCCTCTATTTTCAGCAGTACCACCGGTCGCGGTAACAGTGCCGCCAAATATACTAACTGTGCCTCCTGCGCCACCGGTGTCGCCCATGCCTAAGCCTGCTCCACCACCGCCGATGCCTGCTCCAGCGCCGTCGCCACTATTAGCAGTACCACCGGTCGCGGTAACAGTGCCACCAAATATACTAACTGTGCCTCCTGCGCCACCGTTGCTTCCATAGCCACCGACACGGCCGCCTATGCCCGCACAACCGGTACTGCCTTTTGCAGTAAGTGCGCCCGTTCCGGCGCTCTGTGCGTAGATGTTAAGCGTTGCACCTGTGGTTGTGATGCCTGCGTTTGCTGTAAGCGTCGCGCCGTCACGGAGAATAAGGTTTACTGTGCCGTTTACTGTGATACGACCGCTGATGGTAAGACCGCCTTCAGGAACAATATACCACGAACCGTCAGTCCAGTTGGTTGTGGTAGCTTCAAGTGCGGTTGCGTTCACAGGCTGCGATTCACCGTTGCCGTCAACATAGCTATCGGATGCCGCCTGATAGCCATATACTTCAACCGAGTAGACATAGGTAGCCTCACGAACATCAATACTAAATGGCGCTTCAGTATCTTCAACTGCTCCTGCTCGAGCGTTGAATATACATTTAGTGATGGTATAACCCTCCTTAGGTTCAACCGTCACCGTTCCTCCGTATGCCCAAGCATCTTTATATCTGCTTATGTTGCTTAATGTTACCGTAACCACACCAGGCACAGACTCGCTATATGTGTCTATACCGGTAGGAGTGATTTTAGTAAGCAGTGTCTCTGTCGGTGCTGCAAATGCCGTCAGCCCCATGCCCGAAAAGCACGAGAGCACCATCAATAGCGACAGTAAAATGCTTATCACCTTTCTACTTATTTTTTTTCTTTTTTCCATAATTTTTCCTCCTTTAAACAGTATTGTTTTAATAAACACTATTCTGAGAATAGTCTAATTTATCAAGTCTATTATCTTGCATTAAAATTATTTTGTCAATAGAAGTTGACAGAATGGAAACTTTTTTTATTTGGTGCTTAATTTGCAGTGAGTGCGAACACAGCAATATAAATTAAATCGGGCGGTTTTACCCGCCCGATAATAAAAGTTATTAACTTTATATTAAGATCAGATTACTTAACAGTAACTTTAACCGATTTGAGTTTACCGTTGTTTGCAAAGATGTAGATTGTGCAGGTGCCTTTGCCTACTGCCTTAATCTTTTTCATCGCTTTGCCTCTCTGATAAACGCGCTTGGGGTTGTTTATGAATCAAAAAAGTTCTGTCCGTCATCTGTTACAAGGCGCTCGGTTTTAGGATATTCAAAGATTGCGCTGTTGTTTGCGTTTTCCTCAAGATAATCGGCAAACTCTTTTGCGTACCACTTAGCCATTGCGAGGTTGTGCATAAGGTAGTTGCCGCAGTTTACGGGCGCTGCACCCGGAACTTCCTGCGCGCTGTCAACCGCCTTAAACGCTTTAAGCATAATATCATAGAGTTCCTGCGGAGCGCGGTCACCCTTGAGGATAATATAAAATCCTGTAAGGCATCCCATTGGACCCCAGTAAACGACTTCGTCCTTCCACTCGGGGTCATTTCGCAAAAACGTTGCGATAATATGCTCAAGTGAATGCATAGCCGCAACATCAATCGCAGGCTCTCTGTTAGGCTTTTTGAGTCTGATATCATATGTGGTGACTTTGTAATCTCCCAGACAGTCCACCCTGCTTGTGAAAATACCGGGTATAATCTGTGTGTGGTCTACTGAAAAACTCTGTATTAATTCCATTTGTTTCTCCTTTGCTGATTATCCTTGTTTTTAAGCCTTTATGCAAAACGCTACATAAACTACACTGTAAACAATCACTAAAACGACTTTTATAATTATAATACATTATAGAGATAACTTCAAGCGATAAAACATTTTACAAAATGCTGTAACCTGATTTTTCAAGCGCAGACAAGGCTTTTTCAAAATCTTTATTTTTAACAAGAATATAATCGGTGTTGTATGTTGACACGGCAAAAATGCCGATTTTATTTTCAGCCAGAACAGCCGAAATATCGGACAGAATTCCTATTAGCGAAAAATCGAGTTCGCCCTGAATGCGAAAACTCCTCCACCCGTCCTCACGCTCAAGCGTGCAGGACGGAACGTCCTCTGTTTTGCAGACGAGCGACACTTCCTCGTCTGTTTTTGCGGTAAAATAAAAATCTGCATTTGTGTTGATATTTGCAACATCTGCAACTTTGCAGACGGTCAGATTGTACGGCAGTTTCTTGAGTTCCATAATTACTTTATCTCCCAAAAATATTTTCTGTTACATGCGGGAAAATCGTCCATTACACCATGCTCAGGGTCGTAAAAAACGCCGCTGCAATACAGCGACCAGTGCCAACAACGCGGTGTTTCAAGGCTCAGCAGGCAAATCGGCGGAAGGTCGCTTTTGCAATGCGCCTGCACTCTCTCGTCTGAAATATATAAACCGTGCGAGCGAAGAAATGTTTTCATTTCCTTAAGCGTTGTTTCACGCGAGTTTTCGAGTTCAGCCGCCACCTGAGCAACATCAACGCCTGTGAGCATTGCAAGCACAGCCTGACCGCACTGCAGGTCAGTAGGCTCGTGTATGTACTTAATAGTATTATTCATCGCTTTCACCAAAAGTGTTATTCAGTTAATTATAACACACTGCGGCTAAAATGTACAATCACAAAAACATTGCATTTATTAAAAACTTGTTTTAATATAGGTAACGAGGGGATACATATGATTATTACAAATAATTACCTTGTAGTTTGTACAGATGAAAACGCGCCCGAAAAACATATTATCGCAAAAAACGACAATGGCGAAAAACTGTTTGAACTGCTAATCAGAGTCAGCGAATCCGGACTGCCGTACTATCTTGATGTTGAAAGATACAAGGACGAAAACATTTGCTTTTTGTGCGACGGCGAAGAGTTTATATTTTCAAGTCAATCAGACAGCCTGTCGCCTTATACAGACAGCGCGCAGCGATTTCGTCCGCAACTGCACTACACTGCGCCGTACGGCTGGATTAACGACCCTAACGGTCTGATATATAAAGACGGCAAATATCACATTTTTTGCCAGCACAATCCGCTGGGTACCGCCTGGGGGAATATGCACTGGCACCACAGCGTTACAACGGACTTTATACAGTTTGAACACCTCGGTGACGCACTGTTTCCTGACAGCGAGGGAACTATGTTTTCTGGCAGTGCGATTTGCGATACTCAAAATGTAAGCGGACTTGGCAAAAATGCGTTACTGCTCTACTACACATCTGCGGATTATGCAGACGGCTCAAAGTTTACGCAGTGCCTTGCGTATTCAACTGACGGAAGAAACTTTACCAAATACAAAAACAATCCGATTGTTCCTAATATAAGGGGCGAAAACCGCGACCCCAAAGTTGTTTTTGTGCCGGAGGTGAACGCATATGTTATGGCGTTATATCTTGACGGCAATGAGTATTGCCTGCTAAAGTCTGATAATCTTTTGGACTGGGAAAGTCTGCAGACAATACATATTGAGGGTGAGACTGAATGTCCCGACCTGTACTATATGAACGACTGCAAAAAATGGGTGCTGTCAGGCGCTTCTGACTGCTATATTACAGGACATTTTGACAAAAACGGTTTTATTGCAGAACAGCCGCCCCTGCGTTTTTATCAGGAACTTGACAGCAGGTGCAGTTATGCGGGACAGTCGTATTCCGGTATTGGCAACAGAGTATTGCGCCTTACATGGGAAAACATTAACCCCAAAAACAGTCAATGCTTTTGCGGCCAGTTGAGCGTACCGCTTGAAATGAGTTTGACCGCAGCAAAAGACGGCACAATGCGGCTGAAGGCGTCGCTTTGCAGTGAAATTGAAAGCAAACTTGAACTTGAGCAAGAGGGCGGCGCAGGCGAGTATCAAATCAGCAGCGCGTCATACGTTGCCTATATAGAATCTGACGGCAACTTCGCCCTTGACATAGACGGTGTAAAACTATATATCAACGCTGATAAAAACACAATAAGTTTTGAGGATAACTCAGTTGCACTCACCGCAAAAGGCACGCACAACGTCATGTTGATTGTTGACAGGATGAGTGTTGAAATACTTGCAGATGACGGCTTGGTTTTTACCTGCATAAAAAACTTGTGCGGCAGTAATTCTCGCAGACTTAGCATTACCGGTAAATCGCCTAAAGTGCGCATTTTAAAGCATTATATAGTATAAAAAAGTACAGCAGAAAATTCTGCTGTACTTTTTATCTGAACAAACCTTTTTTAACATACGGCTCTGTTTTAATGCCTTTGAATTCGTACCCCGTTTCGGCAATGGCGGATTTGAGTTTCGCTTCGTCCGGCTCGCCGTCAAGGATAAAAGTGGTTTCGCCCTTTTTGTGCGAGGACGAAAGTTTTTTAGCCTTTGGGTATATCTTCCTGACCGTATCGTTTATATGTGCCTCGCACATACCGCACATCATACCGTCAATGTTAAGTGTAACCTTGTTCATAATGCCTCCTATCACGTCAGCGCGGCTAACTAAATTATTAGTGGAATAGGAATAGGAATAAGGAAAGGAAATTATAGTTAGCAAACGCTAACCAAGATGGCAAATATATTAGTTAGCCGCCGCTAACTTAACGTAAGTATAGCACACTCTTTTTGCCTTGTCAATACCTCGCCGTTGATTTAATTGAAATAATGTTATATAATATAGCAAACCGCAAACCGAGGTGCAAAATGATTGGTGAACTAATTGACAAAAAAGAAAAAAAGGTTGAATATATTGAACTGATTTACGACCTGATATTTGTTTATGTTATAGGCAGAAACAATGCGATACTGCAAAATGTTGACGGCGGATTTGTCAGCGCACGCACATTTTTATCATACGCGCTGTGTACGCTTGCAATAATACAGGTGTGGAATTTTTCCACCTTTTACATAAATATGTTTGGCAAAAACGGAGTGCGCGAACATATATTTATGTTTATAAATATGTATTTGCTATACTTTATAGGGCAAAGCACGCGGACAGACTGGGCGGACTTTCAGTCGCAATACCACATTGCGTGGGGACTTATACTGATTAACATAGGCGTGCAGTATATTATTGAGATGAAAAATCATGGAGATAACGCCGCAAACCGCGATATAATCAAGCGTATGTGCATTGCTCTGTTTACCGAAGTGGTGTTTGTGTTTGTTGCAGCAATACCTGTGCCTGAACTTGCCGTTTCATTTTCCGCACTTGCAATAGTCAGCGGCATTGTGCTGACAGCAGTTGGCAGGCACAAGAGTGACGGCGGACAGATTGACTTTCCTCACCTCACGGAGCGCGCAATGCTGTACGTGGTATTTACGTTTGGAGAAATGATTATTGCGCTTGCGTCGTACTTTACAGGCGACGGCAGTTTTAACCGGAACACAATCTACTTTTCGCTGATGGCGTTTTTGATTGTTGTGGGACTGTTTTTGAGTTACGGTTTTGTGTATGATAACCTGATTGACCGCGAGGGTAACTTTGACGGTATGCTCTATATGGTGATACACATTTTTATAATTTTTGCGATGAATAACATAACCGCGTCGCTTGAATTTATGCGCGAGGAAGAAGTGCATCTTGTACCTAAGTTGATATTCCTCGTATGCTCGGTTGTGGCATATTTTGTGTTCCTTTTTGCGCTGAAGCGTTATGCAAAATGCACCTGTAAAC
>ONXZ01000199.1 GCA_900321905.1 uncultured Eubacteriales bacterium | reverse complement strand
TCTAAAGTATCAGTAATACTTACAAATTGAAGTGAGTAATTTTGTAACTTATGTTAAAAATGTCGATAAATTGTTGACATAAGAAGTTAACTGTTGTACAATTTATACAAATGATTATTTGGAGGAAAATTTATGAGCAACATCAAAAACATCACCATTGTCGGTCACGCTTCAAAAGGTAAGACCACTTTGTGTGAAGCTATGTTAAACGTCGCAGGCGTTACCGAAAGAATGGGTAAAATCGCCGACGGTAACACTGTATCTGACTGCGACGCTGAGGAAAAGAAAAGGGGCGTAAGTATTTCGTCATCAGTTCTTCAGTTTAACTACAATAACAGCAAAATTAACGTTATCGACACTCCCGGTCTTTTTGACTTCGCAATCGGTTCAAGCGAAGGTCTGCGTGCGGCTGATACTGCAATCGTTGTCGTATCCTCACGTTCGGGTATTGCGGCAGGCGCTGAAAAAGCCTTCAAAAACGCAGGCAAAAAGGGTATGGCAAGAATGATTGTCACCACAAAGATGGACGACGAAAGAGCCGACTTTTACAAATCCTTTAACGGTCTTGTTGCAAAGTTCGGCACATCAATGTGTCCTGTAGTAGTTCCCGTTATCAGCGGCGGCAAGGTTGCGGGCTATTATAATATGATAGAAGATAAAACATACAGCTATGACGGCATCAAGGTTACTGCTACCGACGCTGTTCACGACGACGAGGGCAGATTTGAAGCTATCAAGGAAGTATTCAACGAAGCTGTCGCAGGCACTGACGACGAGCTAATGGAAAAATATTTTGAGGGCGAGCCGCTCACAAAGGAAGATAAGATTAAGGGCATTTCAATCGGTCTTGCGGACGGCTCCATTGTGCCTGTATTTGCACTTTCAGGCGCTACCGGTGAAGCTGTAAATCAGCTTCTCGACTTCATCACACAGTGCGCGCCTGCTCCGAAGAGTGAGTACGCAACCGATGAAAACGACGAACCTGTTGAACTTGCGGTTGACCCATCTGCACCGCTTGCAGCAATCTGCTTTAAGTCAATCGCCGACCCGTTTATCGGCAAGCTCAATTTCTTCAAAGTTATCAGAGGTACTCTCACACAGGGTATGACAGTTGTCAACTCACGCACAGGCGACGAGGAAAGAGTCGGCAAGCTTGTTAATATGCTCGGCGCAAAGCAGACAGATGTCAAGGACTGCCAGGCAGGCGACATCTGCGCTATCGCTAAACTTTCTACCTTCAAGACAGGCGACTCTATGTGCGCACAGGGCAACGTTGTTACACTCGACAGGGTTGCAGTTCCTTACGCTTCATATTCAATGGCTATCGTTCCCGAAAAGAAGGGCGACGAGGAAAAGATTTCAAACGCTGTCAGCAGACTTATGGAGGAGGACCCTTCAATCAAGTTTGTATCTAATACAGAAACACACCAGACAGTGCTTTCAGGTCTTGGCGAGCAGCAACTTGATGTTGTTCTTTCAAAGATGAAGGATAAGTATAAGGTTAACGCTAATCTTATTCAGCCAAAGGTTGCTTACAGAGAAACTATTTCTAAGAAAGTTTCAACCCAGGGCAGACATAAGAAACAGTCCGGCGGTCACGGTCAGTTCGGTGACGTATTTATCGAATTCGAGCCTTGCGACAGCGACGAACTCGTATTTGATGAGAGAATTGTCGGCGGTTCTGTGCCTAAAAACTTCTTCCCTGCAGTTGAAAAGGGTCTGCGTGAATCTATGGAAAAGGGCGTTCTTGCAGGTTATCCAATGGTTGGCGTTAAAGCAACACTTTTCGACGGCTCATATCATCCTGTTGATTCAAGCGAAATGAGTTTCAAGATGGCTGCTTCGCTTGCGTTCAAGAACGGTATCCCGCAGGCTTCACCTGTTCTGCTTGAACCAATCGTTACCCTTAACGCTATCTGTAATGACGAGGCAATGGGCGACATTATCGGCGATATCAACAAGCGTCGCGGCAGAGTGCTTGGCATGAACCCGACTGGCGACGGCATGCAGGAGATTATTGCAGAAGTTCCGCAGGCTGAGATGACTACTTTCTCAACCTCTATGCGCCAGATTACACAGGGCAGAGGCTCGTTCACAACTGAGTTTGCAAGATATGAAAGATGTCCTGAACATATCACACAGAAAGTTGTTGAGGAAGCAGCAAACGAGGAGTAATATAAGCAAAATACTGTTAAGAGGAGTATTTTATGGAACTGATTAAAAAAGTTAAAACCATATCTATCGCATCTCTTATTCTTGCGTGCGCTTTAGGCATTATATTCATTGCGTTTCCTGCGCAGGTTATGACTTATATTTCGCTGTTCATTGGCGGCGCAATGATAATTGTCGGCATTGCCGCGATTATTAACTATTTTCGCACACACGCTCCGTCTTTTGTGCTTATGACAGGCGTATTCACCGCCGTACTCGGCGTAGTCGTCTGTACAAAGTACGAAGCGATAATCAGAGTTTTGGTTATTCTGCTTGGCGTATTTTTGCTGACATCGGGTCTTGTTAACCTGTACGCAGCGATTAAAGTTATTGCCGCAAGTTTCTTTTTAGGCTGGGTTACGCTGTTTTTGGCAGTAGCGACTTCCGTGCTTGGCATAGTTGCAATAACAAAATCAGACAGTTTTTCAGTTAAACTTGTGCAGTTTATCGGCGTTGCTCTTATCGTGTACGCTGTGCTTGAAATATTTGCATATATCTCAGTCAAGGCTATATACAAAGACGTTAAAGAAGTTGTTGACGACGCGGCTGATTCTGTACGAAATGCTGCTGAGCGTATTAACGAAGCGGCTAGCGTTATTGAAGCAGATGATTCTGAAGCGATTGAAACCACTGGTTCAATAGTTGATGATTTTGATAATGCAGCACCCGTTGAAGTTGAAGGCACAGTTGATAACACGGCAGAGCCTGCTGCTGACAACGAATAAATAATAATAACTAATCACCCCACAGAATCATAGAATGTACTATGATTTGTGAGGTGATTTTTTGTTTTATACAGTTAAAGTCGGAACCGTTACCAACGCCCAGCGCGCAAAGCACGCGCTTGGCGAAAAGGGGATAAAAGCAACCGTTACCCGGTTGAAACACCCTGAAAAAGCAGACGGTTGCGGATATACAGTTCGTGTTTCGTGCGATGA
>ONXZ01000190.1 GCA_900321905.1 uncultured Eubacteriales bacterium | reverse complement strand
TTGTTGTCCTCATCCATAACGATGTCTGAGCAACCTGATACGCAGCAAGTACCCATACCACGAGCAACAACGGCAGCGTGTGATGTCATACCGCCGCGAACTGTGAGGATACCCTGAGACGCCTTCATACCTGTGATGTCCTCAGGTGAAGTTTCAAGACGAACAAGTACAACCTTTTCGCCTTTAGCGTTCCACTCTTCAGCGTCTTCTGCAGTAAATACAACCTTACCGCAAGCAGCGCCAGGTGAAGCGCCAAGACCCTTGCCGATTGGTGTTGCAGCCTTAAGAGCAGCAGCGTCAAACTGTGGGTGAAGGAGTGTGTCAAGGTTACGCGGGTCAATCATTGCAACTGCTTCTTCTTCAGTTCTCATACCTTCGTCAACGAGGTCGCAAGCAATCTGAAGCGCAGCCTGTGCAGTTCTCTTACCGTTTCTTGTCTGGAGCATATAGAGTTTACCGTGTTCAACAGTGAATTCCATATCCTGCATATCTCTGTAGTGGTTCTCAAGAATTGAGCAAACCTTTGTGAAGTCAGCAAATGCCTGCGGGAACTTCTGCTCCATCTCGCTGATGTGCATAGGTGTACGAACACCTGCAACAACGTCCTCGCCCTGTGCGTTTGTAAGGAACTCACCAAAGAGACCTTTTGCACCGGTAGCAGGGTCACGTGTGAATGCAACGCCTGTACCGCAATCGTCACCCATGTTACCGAATGCCATTGCCTGTACGTTAACTGCAGTACCCCATGAATAAGGGATATCGTTATCACGGCGATATACGTTTGCACGTGGGTTGTCCCATGAACGGAATACAGCCTTAACAGCGCCCATAAGCTGCTCTTTAGGATCACTCGGGAAGTCCTCACCGATCTTTTCTTTATATTCAGCCTTGAACTGCTCTGCGAGTTCTTTAAGGTCCTCAGCAGTGAGTTCAACGTCCTGAGTAACGCCTCTGTCAGCCTTCATCTCGTCGATGAGTTGCTCAAAATATTTTTTACCAACTTCCATAACTACGTCAGAATACATCTGAATAAATCTTCTGTAGCAGTCGTAAGCCCAACGCGGGTTGCCTGACTTTTCAGCCATAACTTCAACAACCTCTTCGTTAAGACCAAGGTTGAGGATGGTATCCATCATACCCGGCATTGATGCGCGAGCACCTGAACGAACTGATACAAGGAGTGGGTTCTCCTTATCGCCGAACTTTTTGCCGTTGATTTCTTCCATCTTAACGATGTACTCTTCAATCTCTGCCATAATTTCAGGATTGATTTGTCTGCCGTCCCGCCCTTACCGCCGAGAAGTTCTCTCATGTCTGCGTTACCTTCTGAGAAGAGGTAACAGAATTTCTTACCCATTGGAAAAACCTCCCTAAATAAATTTACAAAAATAATCAATATACTTGCAGGATTTACGCACCCACAGTATTTTGCATTATTAATATAACATAGCATAGAGCAAAATACAAACATTTTTTGATAATTTTAGCAATCTTAATTAAAAAGTGTTGAAATTATTTTGTTTTTGGTGCATAATTACAGTTAACGGGTTTGCCCGTTGACTGTAATCAGTATCCAGTTTCCAGTGACCGGTATCCAGCATTTGACGGGCTTCGCCCGTACCCAATTTATAAACAGGTGTGGGCGCAGCCCACCTTACAGGCTGGATTCTCGTATCTGGAATCTGGAATCTGTTCCGGAGGAATCAATATGAAATGTGCAATTATCCTTGCAGGCGGCAAGGGAACCAGAATGAAAAGTGAAAAGCCTAAAGTTATGTGCGAAGTGCTTTTTGTTCCTATGATAAAATATGTGCTTGACGCTGTCAGAGAGGCAGGAGTTAAAGATATCTGCGTAATCACCGGCTATGAGCACGAGGTTGTTGAGGAGTATCTTGCGAGCGTTGATTCAAACATCAAAACAGCGCTCCAGTCGCCTCAACTCGGTACAGGTCACGCTGTTATGCAGGCGCGCGACTTCATCAGCAGTCATCAAAACGATGATATTCTTATCCTTAACGGCGACGGTCCGCTCATGGATTCGTATACTGTAAACAAGGCGTATAACTACCACAAGAGCAACAACAACGGTATTACTCTTATCAGCGCTGTTGTTGACGACACTCACGGTATCGGCCACATCAAGCGTGATAAAAACGGCACGCTGCTCCGTATTGTCGAGGACAAGGACGCAACCGAGGACGAAAAGAAGATTATGGAGGCGAACTCGGGCACATACTGGTTCAAGGGTTCCAGCCTTCTCTATGCGATTGACAACATCACAAACGACAACGCGCAAAAGGAGTACTATCTCACTGACGCGCTTGAAATCCTTATCCATAAGGGCGAAAACAAGGGCGCCTATATTGCGGAAAACAGCGAGGTTATACTCGGTGCAAACGACCGTGTTCAGTTGCGCGACCTCAACAGCATTATGCGCCGCAATATCAATAACGCCCATATGCTTGACGGCATTGATATCCCTTGCACGGACGGCGTTATGATTGGTAAAAATGTTAAAATAGGCAACTCTACGCGCATTTTGCCAAACACAATTATTATCGGCGATACCGAAATCGGCGAAAATTGTGTGATTGGCCCTAACACTTATATTGACAACGGCACAATCGGCAATGACGTTATTCTTGATAACTGCAAGGTTCTTGACTCAACTGTTGAGGACGGTGTTGACTGCGGACCGTTTGTAAAAGTCCGTGCAAATTCCGTGCTTAAAAAGGGTGTGCATGTCGGCAATTTTGTTGAGATTAAAAACTCTGTTGTCGGCGAGGGTACCAAGTCCGCTCATCTCACATATATCGGCGACAGCGATGTCGGCGCCGGCGTAAACTTTGGCTGCGGCACAGTTACCTGCAACTACGACGGCAAAAACAAATCACGCTGCAAAATCGGCGACGGCGCGTTCATTGGCTGTAACACTAACCTTATCGCACCTGTTGAGGTTGGCGACAAGGCGTATATCGCCGCAGGCTCAACAATTACGGACGACATTCCTGAGGACTCACTCTCAATTGCCCGTGCAAAGCAGGTGAACAAAGAGGGCTGGGTCAAGAGGAAAAAACCCTATAAAAATCAGTAATTCATCATTATATCATTCACAATTTTAAAACACCAGAGGACAGTAATGAAAAGGAAGATATGCATAATTCTTGCGGTGATTGTTTTGATTTCAGCACTCTGCTCGTGTACGGCTCACCAGCCTGACGAGGAAAAGGCTTCCGCAACAACCACCGAAACAACAACTACCACAACTACGGAAACAACTACAACCACCACGACGGAAAACCTGAAAACGACCTTCCCTGAAACGTATACAAACACGATATACAGGGGTCTTAAAAAAGGCGACCCTGACGAATATCAGTACGAACTTGCTACATATACATCTTACTATAACGCTTATGAGGAAACGCGTACCGCAAACCTCACAAATGCGGCGAGAAAGATTAACAAACTCGTTGTGCCGCAGGGCAAGGTTTTCAGTTTTAACCAGAATGTCGGCAAGCGCACTGTTACAGCAGGTTTTCAGACTGCAAAGATTATCCGCGGCGACGAATTTGTCGACGGCCTCGGCGGCGGCGTATGCCAGGTAAGTTCAACTATTTTTGAATGTGTGCTGCGCGCAAATGTTGAGATTGTTGAACGTAGCGCGCACTCGCTCAAAATCAGTTATGTGCCGCTCGGCGGCGACGCAACCGTGCAGTGGAATTCGCAGGATTTTCAGTGGAAAAACACAACAGGCACCGACGTTATGCTCCGTATGTATGCAGAGAGCGGCAAACTCGTTTGCACACTCTACGGCAGGGAAAAGGTCAAGGTCGGCGACGTTGATATAAGTATTAAAAAGAACGGCGACAACTATATTTTAACCCGTACAGTAAACGGCAGTCAGAACTATCAGACCTACAGCACATACAAAGAACAGGCTACAACCACTAAAAAAAGCAAAAAAGAAACAAAGAAAAAGAAAAGCGACGACGATTAATTCGCCATCGCTCTGAAAGGGGAATATTTTATGGCAGTATGTCCAAAGTGCGGTGCAAATTTGCCCGATGGCGCTAATTTTTGTAACGTGTGCGGTGCGTCGATGACGCCGCCGCAACCGCAGTACCAGCAGCAACAGCAACAATATGGCGAACAGCAACAACCTGTTTACCAGCAGCCGCAGCAACAGTATGGCGAGCAACAGCCGCAGTATCATCAACCGCAATACCAGCAGGTTCCGCCACAGCAGTATCAGCAATTTGTAAACCCTGCGCAAAAGGATACAAGCACGGCAAAAACACTTGGAATTATCGCAATTGTTTTTGCCTTCATATCTCCGCTTGTCAGTTGGATTTGCGGCGGTATTGGTATCAGCAAGGCGAACGGCGCAATTAATGTTGCAAGCCAAATGGGCGATATGATGACCCTGCAGGATGCTCAGCAAGCGAAAAAACTCAACAAAATCGGCGTTATTATCAGCATTGTTATAGCAGCTATTTCGATACTGTGTTACATTGCTTTAATGGCTGTCGGACTTTCGGGAAATATTTAATTAACAAAGAGGATTGCACTCGTTAGGCGAGGTGCGGTAACGAAGGATAGGTTTTGACTTTGTCCTTTTGTCCCTAAAAGCATTAAAAATTCCCTGCATACGCGAGTATGCAGGGAATTTT
>ONXZ01000064.1 GCA_900321905.1 uncultured Eubacteriales bacterium | reverse complement strand
CGTATTGACGGTATGTTTGCAGCGGTAGCCACAATCGGTAACGTTGTAACACTTCTTACATCGGCAGTTCTCCCTGCAGTTCAGGAAAAGTTCGGTATTTACGAAGGCAACGGTTATGTAAAACCGTTTGATATCCTTGATATCAACAAAGGCGAGCCGGGACTCCTCTATAAGTTTCTGCTTGCTCTTGTAATTATGGCTGCTGTCGGCGCTTTCCTCAACGTTGTGCCATACTTCTTCTACGACTTTAACGAGAAAAAGCAAAAGAGTGTCATCCGTGTTCTCACAGTGCGTTCACTGTTTGAGGACTACTCAAACAATGCTCTTGATAACGCACAGATTGTTGAAGCGATTGAACTTGTTGACAACGCAAGAAAAATGGCGGAAGAATCACCAAAATCAACTGAAAAATCAGACTACGCGGGTGCTGACAAAAAAGCCGCGAAAAAGGCTTACCGTGACGCACTTGCGTTTAATGAGGAAATAGAAATCGCTAAGTTTGTCTGCGATGAACTTGACAAGTTTGAGTCGCCGCTCGGAAAACATAAAATAGATGTTTATACCGAGATTTATAACAGCGGCTATGAGTTTATCAAGGATATCGACCTTGCCGCAGTAAAGGCTGAAAAAGCCGAGGCAAAGGCTCTGCCAAAGAACACTGCCGAGGAAAAAGAATTCCGCAAGTTTAAAATTCAGATAGCAAACGATAAGCGTTCCGCAAAGAAGGCTTACGACAAGTTCTACGGCACAGTTAACGAGTTCAAGTCGCCTGATATGGACGAACTTATCGCTCTGTTTGACAAAGAGGACGAACTCGACGAAAGAATTTTTGAACTTGCCAAAAACAAAAATGACAAAGAGGGCGCAAAGGCTCTCGCAACCGAGAAGAAGGAAGTTCAGAAAAAGGCTAAAGACCTTATGGACGAGTTTGCTCGTTTTAACCGCGCTGCAAAGCCATACAACGATGCAAAGAAACTTCTCAAGCAATACGAAAATTACAGCCACTTCGACGAGATAGAAGCGCTCTATGCTGACGCCAAAGCACAGCAGGAGGCTGAGGAGGCTGAAACTGCAGAATAATTATCCCTGGAGCAACTTATGAACAATATATATAAATGTCAACAGATAATCAAAGACACCGGCGCTGACGCGCTGGTGCTTTGTGATGAAGCGAATATGCACTACCTCTGCGGCTTTTCACCGAGCGAGGGCGTTGTGTTTATCACAGCAAACGAAGCGTTCCACCTTGTGGATTCGCGTTATACCGAAACGGCGCAAAATCACGCAAAAAACACAGGTCTTAACGTTATAGAAATTACTGACACGTTTTCTGCAGAACTTGCAAAACTTGCTGAAAAGTGCGGCGTAAAGTCCTGCGTTTATGAGGACGAGACTATAACTCTGAAACGCTTTAATTCGTTTAAAAGCGCAATGTCTGATGTTGAGTGGCTTACGCTTGGCGACCGTCTTATGCGTGAGCGCGGCAGAAAAGAAGCGGAAGAAATTGTACTGATGAAAAAGGCAAACGCCATTGCCGAAAAGTCATTTCTTGAACTCCTCAACCACGTTGAAGCAGGTAAAAGCGAAAAGGAA
Source organism: uncultured Eubacteriales bacterium (assembly GCA_900321905.1). Classification (GTDB taxonomy): domain Bacteria; phylum Bacillota; class Clostridia; order Oscillospirales; family Acutalibacteraceae; genus Eubacterium_R. The sequence continues at coordinate 5,686 of ONXZ01000064.1, read as the reverse complement.
CTTGCCGCATATTTTGACTATCTTATGGCAAAAAACGGCTCGCACGGTCTGTCGTTTGACACAATTCTGCTGACAGGCTCGCACACATCTATGCCGCACGGCGTACCGTCAGATAAGGTTATCAAAGAGGGCGACTTTGTGCTGTTTGATTTTGGTGCAACTTATGAGGGTTACCACTCTGATATGACGCGCACAGTCGCTGTCGGCAGTGCTACTGATGAAATGCGCGAGATGTACGACCTTGTGCTTAAATCCCAACTCGCAGGTATTAAAGCGCTTGAAGCGGAAATACCGTGCAAAGATGTTTATAAAGCGTCATACGATGTACTTGACGAAAAGGGCATGGCTCAGTATTTTCGCCACGGACTCGGTCACGGCGTAGGTCTTGAAATTCACGAGGGATTCAACGCTTCCCCAAAGAGTACAGATACTTACGAAGTCGGCAACGTTACCTCTATCGAGCCGGGCATTTACTTGCCTGACAAGTTCGGTATACGTATTGAAGATGTGTGCTACCTGTCACCGCGCGGACGTGAAAATTTGAGCACAGTCACCAAAGAATTAATCATACTTTAGTTGATTTTGCCGAAATTTTGGCTGGAATGACAATCAGGCTGATTTTGCTTGATTTTGGCAATTTTAATATGTTAAAATCAAATAAAATATTACAGCGAGGTACGCTTTATGGAAAAGTATTTAATCAATCCCAACCAAAAAATTGCAACCATTAACAAGGACATTTACGGTCATTTCAGCGAGCATCTCGGCAGATGTATCTACGAGGGCATTTATGTCGGCGAGGACTCAAAAATTCCGAATGTTAACGGTATGCGCACCGATGTTGTCACTGCTCTTAAAGAGATGGGACTGCCTGTACTTCGCTGGCCGGGCGGATGTTTTGCCGACGAATACCACTGGAAAGACGGCATCGGCGACAAATCTCAGCGCAAAAAGATGATTAACACCCACTGGGGCGGTGTTGTTGAGGATAATTCTTTCGGCACACACGAATATTTTGAACTCTGCCGTCAGATTGGCTGTGATACATACGTTAACGGCAATGTAGGCTCAGGCACGGTTCAGGAGATGAACGAGTGGGTTGAGTATATGACTTTTGACGGTGTTTCGCCTATTGCGCAACTTCGTGAAAAAAACGGCGACAAAAAGCCGTTCAACCTCAAATATTTTGGTGTCGGTAACGAAAGTTGGGGCTGCGGCGGCTGTATGGACCCCGAGTATTACGGCTGTCTGTTCAAACGTTATAACACCTATTGCCGTGATTACAAGGCTGGCGAGCATCTGCTCCGTATTGCCTGCGGTCCTAACGTGGATGACTACCACTGGACTAAAGAGGTTATGGATAAGGTCAAAGACCACGCCGACGGTATTTCACTTCACTACTACACAGTTCCTACGGGCAACTGGCACCACAAGGGTACAGCGACTGACTTTGACGCTAAAGAGTATCGCTCTACTATCTGCAAGGCATACCGTATGGAAGAACTTGTTACAAACCATCTTGCTGCGATGGACAGCGTCAGACCGAATTCACGCGTTAAACTGATTGTTGACGAGTGGGGAACATGGTATGATGTTGAACCCGGAACAAACCCGGGATTCCTCTATCAGCAAAGCACAATGCGCGACGCTATTGTTGCAGGTCTTACACTCAATATCTTCAACAAACACGCCGACAGAATTATGATGGCAAACATCGCGCAGACTGTTAACGTTCTGCAATCTGTTATCCTCACAGATGGCGAAAAAATGATTAAAACGCCTACTTACTATGTTTTCAAGATGTATAAAGAACATCAGCAAAACACGCTTGTCGGCTCATATATCACTACAGAGAATATTCATAGCGAGAACGATAACAAGGACTTTCCGCAACTTGTTGAGTCTGCGTCAGTTGATGAAAACGGCACAATTCACTCAACAATCACTAACACCTCGGCTACAAAGTCTGCAAAAATCAAGTGTCAGATTGCAGATACAAAAGTCACGGGTATTACCGCTGAAATACTTACAGGCGAGTGCCACGACCACAACACATTTGATAAAGCAGATGTTGTAAGAACTGCTGAATTTACCGATTTCAGGCAACTTCGCGACGGCTTTACTGCAACAATTCCTGCTTGCTCCGTAGTTAAATTTACTGTTAATAAGTAATGCAAAAGTGCAAAAAATGCCTGCTGCTTGAGGCAGGCGAGCGTGTAACTTACGACGAAATTGTTGCTTATGTAAAAACGCTCGATAAAGATTTGCTTTGTGACGAAAATACATATAAAACGCGCCTTGCCAAGTGCAGGGCGTGTGATAATTTGCTGTCGGGTATGTGCGTAAAATGCGGCTGTTATGTCGAGGTACGCGCGTATCTTGCAAATTCAGACTGTCCCGACGCTGATAATAAAAGGTGGTAATTATGAAACCGTTTAAATTCTATTTGATTGCAGACCCCCATTACTTCAAAAACTCGCTTGGCGCATTCGGCAAAGAGTATGACGAGTTTATGCGCTATGAGCAAAAATGTTACGCAGAAACCGAGAGCATTAACAAAGCGGTGTTTAACTGGCTCGGCGACGCTGATGACGCAGATACTCTGCTTATTTGCGGCGACCTTTCGTTTAACGGCGAAAAGGAGAGTCATCTCGAGTTTATAAAGCACCTCAACGAACTCAAAGCAAAAGGCAAAAAGATTTATGTTGTTACTGCCGACCACGACTGCAAGGAACACCCGTTTGCATTTAATGAAAACGGAAGATACGAGCCTGAGGGTACTTCGTATGAGGAACTCTATGACCTCTACTATGATTTCGGCTTTTCAGACGCGATAGCAGTCGATAAGGAACATATGTCATACGTTGCGCAACTTGCTGACGGCGTGCGGCTTCTCGCACTTTGTAACGACGGCGACATAAATCAGTCGCACAGATTTGATGAAAATCATATTGCGTGGATAAAGGAGCAGACCAAAAAGGCTCGCGAGGACGGACAGATGATGTTTGCGATGAATCACTATCCGCTTCTGCCGGGTCAACCGATTCTGTCAGTTGTCAGCGGTACATATCAAAAGGACGCAGAATCAGTCACACGAATGCTCGCCGACGAGGGCGTTCACCTTGTTTTCACAGGTCATATGCATAATCAGAGCATTAATGTCCGCGTACTTGAGAATGGCAATAAGTTTTATGACGTATGCACAGGTTCAATAATTGCAGACCCGTCCGTTATCCGCCTTGTCGAGGTTATGAATCACGACACAGTACGCATTAAATCTATTCCTACGCCTGATTTTGAATGGGATACAAACGGAAAAACCTGCAAGCAGTATCTTTCCGATTTGTTTGACAATATGCTGCTCAATATGTTTGCGGATTTGAGGGATAATCCGTATAACCCGCTTCGCAAACTCGGTCTCGGTGATAAGGAAAATATCTTCCCGATTGTCAGCAAGGTGTTTGAAAAACTTAACGAAATAACTGTCGGCACTCTTTGCAATATGATGCTTATCAGGTGCCAAGACGCTGAACTTCGCGCAATGCCTGTCAAATACTATGCCGCAGAACTTGTGCGCAATATGTTTGAGGGCAACCAGTCGTTCAAAAAAGGCACACCGAAGGGCGATGTGTTCCTTGCTTTTCTTGACAGAATTAAACCTGTTCTCGCTAAAGTCAATGCAAAGACTTTTGACGGTCAGAGAGCGGACCTGTACGACCTTCTTAAAAACAGCGCAGGTAATTACGATATTGACGACTACAACGCTACACTTTATCTGAAATAAGTATAAACTTTCCAAAATCGTTCATACTGTCTGTATGGACGATTTTTTTGATTTAAGAACTAAAACTAAATATAATGCTGCGTATCCTGCTGTATTCACAGCGTGTGCCGCAGCGATTATTTATATCGCCGCAATATTTATTGACAACCTGGCAGATGGCGCAAATACAGTTTTGACAATAGTTTTTTCGCTTTCATTTTGTGCATATTCTGTTTACAGATACTGCAAAAGCGCAAAGAAATCTATTGCGGCTGTATGCGCGTATCTTGGCGGTGATATGATGCTCAATGCCGCTTGCGGTGCGCATTTCAGTCTGATTATGGGTGTTATCATAACGTTTGCGTTCTGCCTGATTATGCAAAAAACTGAGCTCCTGGTCGGATATATTTCCGTATTGATTGTAAGTTCTATGATATCATTGATTTTTATATTGTCATATGAGCAGTACACAACTGCGTTAAAGTCACTTGCAGGTGCGATACAAGGCAGAGGAGCAGCATTTGGCGTGCTTGACAATGTAACTTCTCTGCTTTTTGGAGACTATTTTGAAGCACTGTTTTATCATAAATCGTATTCGGTAACAACTGCTGTTGACGGTAAAATCATCACCGGAGCAGTCGATATATTCAATGTTTTTGATTCACCGCATAAATCAAGCGCAGAGTTTTTGACAGGTAAGTTTTTATCTACTGTCTTTATTCCGCTTGGCGTCTTTGTTTCCCTGTTCAAAAGACTAAAATATGAAGTTGTATTTGCGTTTTTCTCAGCGCTTATGCTGTCTGTTTTATTTGGTGATAATCGCCTGTTTTATCTGCTTTTATTCCTTGTCAGTCCGCTGTTATATGTTGGTTCGATGATTGTTGTTTATATTGGATACATTGTGTGTTCGTTCGTTGATATCAGAATTGGTTTTTCACGTATGCCGGATATAATCACGATGTTTAAAAATATGCATAAACCTATGTATTTCCTTCTGATTGGTGCAATTACTGCGGCGCTGTCTTACTTTGTTTCACGGCTTATTTCAGAGCGCTTTGACTTGCTGTCAACAACGGAACTTCCACGCGATGTAAAGCGCCTTGTCACTTACCTTGGCGGACTTGATAATATCGTTAAAATCAGCGACGGACTTGTCACCGTTTCAAACCCAAACCTTATTGATATTCTTCACCTCGATTGTGATATCCGCGAAAATACGGTTGAACTCTATCCTGATGATTTTGACATAATCTGCAAAATCCCCAATTAATTTTGGGGATTATTTATTTTGTGTTGACTTTAACGCTTTAAAGTTATATTATAGATACATATTAAGATAATTGTATAATAAAGGAGTGATTTGGTGGCAATATCTACCTTTAAGCGGTATGAGAAAAAGTATATGATTACCAAAAATCAACTTGACAGTATAATGCCCGCTCTCCTTGAACATATGGAACTTGACCCGTTTTGCATCGGCGGCAACGAATACAGAATATACAGTATTTACTACGATACTGATAACCATGATGTAATACGTCAGAATTCGTCAAAACCCGTGTATAAAGAGAAAATGCGCATCCGTTCTTATTACGACCGCAAAGACCCTGACGACAAGGTTTATATGGAACTTAAAAAGAAGAGCGAGGGCATCGGCAACAAGCGGCGGATTAAGATTAAAATCAAAGAGATTGAGCCGTTTGTAAACGATGGCGACATGCCTCAAACAGACGACTACCTGTCAACGCAGGTTGCAAAGGAACTTGCATACTTCCTTTCAAATAACAAGGTTCACCCTGCGCTCTATGTTCAGTATGACAGGCTTGCTCTTTTTGGTAAGGACGATAAAAACTTCCGTATGACCTTTGACCGCAACCTGCGCACGCGGCGCAGTAACTTTGTGCTTGGCGAGAGTGACGAGGA
>ONXZ01000183.1:1695-5272 GCA_900321905.1 uncultured Eubacteriales bacterium | reverse complement strand
GTTGTATATGGTATTCATCGTGGTTATGTTTTTCTCAACAACGATACCATAATCAGTGAGTAGTACTTGTGGAGCGTCGAGGTGATTCCCCTGTGAGGGGAAATGTCACCGCAGGTGACAAAAGGGTGAGGCGCCGCTCCAAGGGCCGCTCCCTACAATTGATGAAAGAACACACTTCATATCCTTTGTACATATGGTAACAAAGTATTTCCCATTTGATGAATAATTATAGTTTTGTAATCTCGGCAATTTTCTGTTTTTCTTTTCCATACCCCTATTATACCATAATCAAAAGGGAACGGCAAATCCGTTCCCTTGAGTAATACAGGTGCTTACTTGTGTATTTGTTCAGCAAACTTCTGACAAAATGCTTCAGCGTCCCAAATACTAAAGAATAGCTTTTTGCCGTTTTTTAATGTAAGCTCCACATTATAATTGCTATCGCCTAACGGAACTAATTCTGCGCCATAATATTTTGATAAATTCAAATTATTATAGTTTACATTGACACTTTCTATGTCTTCAAATCTTACCCTGATTCTGAATTTGAAGTTGCGCAATGTTATACAATACCGTGCAATAATCAAGGAATTCTCTTTCACTATTACGCCTTTTGGAAAAAAGATATAGACCAAATTCCAGGCTAATGAAACATAAATAATGACATCTTGATAAAGCGAATCCATAGTATGATTGTGTATTATATTGTCAATTCCGAAGAACAACAATATTTTTGTTAATGCACCGACAATCAACGAAACAATAATGACGTTGATGACGGGGATCAGAATATAGCTTAACACCTTAAATGTTGTATTGTAATACTTAAATCTATATCGCATTATACTACCTCACCGGCGAAGACATTAATTGGTTCCTTGTATCTTTAGTCTTGCTGATAATTCATAAATATTTTATCATAATTCCATAAGAAAAGAAAGAACTATGTACAAAAAAAGAAAAAATCTGCTAAAACGCAAAAAAGCCGTCATTTGACGGCTTTTTGTAACTTGCTTATTCTGCGTCTGAACCAACTTTGTTAGGATTGATTCTGATACCGGGGCCCATTGTTGAAGCAACAGCACATGACTTGATGTACTGGCCTTTTGCAGCCTCCGGCTTAGCCTTGATGATAGCGTCAAGCAGAGCGTTGAAGTTTTCCATCAACTTCTCTGTGCCGAATGAAACCTTACCGATTGGGCAGTGAATGATGTTTGTCTTATCAAGACGGTACTCAATCTTACCTGCTTTTGCTTCCTGAACAGCCTGAGCAACGTTTGGTGTAACGGTGCCGGCTTTTGGTGACGGCATAAGACCGCGAGGGCCGAGAACCTTACCGAGTCTACCAACAAAACCCATCATATCAGGTGATGCGATAGCAACGTCAAAGTCCATCCAGCCGCCCTGGATTTTCTGTACAAGGTCAGCGTCGCCTACGATGTCAGCGCCTGCTTCCTCAGCAGCCTTTGCAAGGTCGCCCTTTGCGAATACTGCAACTCTTACGTCCTTACCTGTACCGTTTGGAAGAACTACTGCGCCACGAACCTGCTGGTCAGCGTGACGTGAGTCAACGCCAAGACGAACGTGAACTTCAACAGTTTCATCAAACTTTGCTTTTGCTGTCTGTGATACGAGGTCAAGAGCCTCCTGTGTTGTGTATAAGTTAGCGCGGTCAATTAATTTCGCGCTGTCTGTAAATTTCTTTCCGTGTTTCATTATAAATTACCTCCAGTGGTTAATCGGATTTTTCCTCCCACAAGGGAATTAGTCTTCTACTACTATACCCATGCTGCGTGCTGTACCTGCAATCATAGACATTGCAGTTTCAATGTTAGCAGCGTTAAGGTCGGGCATTTTCTGCTCAGCAATTTTCTGTACATCAGCCTTTGATATTGTAGCAACTTTGTCCTTGTTCGGAACGCCTGATGCCTTGTCAATACCGCAAGCCTTTTTGATAAGAACTGCTGCGGGCGGTGTCTTTGTAACAAATGTGAATGAACGGTCCTCGTAAACTGTGATTACAACAGGGATGATAAGACCTGCGTCATTCTTTGTTCTGTCATTAAATTCCTTTGTGAATGCAACGATGTTTACACCGTGCTGACCGAGTGCAGGACCAACTGGTGGTGCCGGTGTGGCTTTACCTGCAGGGATTTGAAGTTTAATTAAACCTACTACCTTTTGAGCCATAATTTTTTCCTCCTGTAAATGTGGTAAATTGCGGAGAAAAACGCAAACGCGTTTTATTCCTCCCACTCATAAAGCGTACGCCTTATGGTAAAATGCAGTTATACTGCGAATTACTTAATTTGTGTTGTATAAGGTCTGCGACGCTCAGGTTGCCGAGGTCGTCAACCCCTACAATTAGTCGTTGACCTTTTCAAGCTGGTCAAGCTCGAAATCAACAGCCGTGTCTCTGCCGAACATTGAAACGATAACCTGAACGCTGTTGTTTTCAGCGTCGATAGTTTCAACCGTTCCGCTAAAGCCTTCAAGCGGTCCGTCGATAACGTTAACAAGGTCGCCTACTGCGTAGTTAACCTCGATAGATACCTTTTCAACGCCGAGGTTCTTAATTTCCTCCTCGGTGAGCGGAACAGGCTTGCCCTCAGGGCCAACAAAACCTGCGCAGCCGCGAGTGTTACGAACAACATACCAAGTGTCGTCAGTCATAACCATTTTGATGAGAAGGTATGAAGGGAATATTTTTCTCTCATACTCTTTCTTCGTGCCGTCGTCCTTAACCTCAACTACTGTTTCCGTAGGAACAACAATTTCCTGGATAAGGTCTGACAGGTTACGGTTCTGAACTTTTAACTTGAGGTCGCTTGCAACCTTGTTTTCGTAACCCGAAAAGGTATGTGCAACATACCATTTTGCTTCTTCCATAAAGAGCCTCCTTTGTTATTCGGCTTTCTTTGTGGTGGTTTGAGTTGTTTTGTCAGACTTTGTAGTGCTTTCGCTCTTTGCTTCAGTCTGCTTTTCAGTTGTCTCTTCAAGTGCTTCGGCAGTTGTAGCCTCTGTAGTTGTTTCAGAAACAGAAGTTCTTTCTGCAGCCTTGTTCTTGGTGTACTTGAAAATGCCGGTAAGACCCTGGTCGATACCGAAGATAACGACACCGACGATTAAGATTACAACAAGTACCACAAGAGTGTTTTTAAATACTTCTTTCGCTTTAGGCCAAACAACTTTTTTGCCTTCGCTTCTTACACTCTTGAAAAATGCTGCCATTGACTTGAAGGGATTTTTGCGAGTCTTTTTCTTGTCAGACTTCTTATCAGCCTTTTTGCCGGACTTTTTGTCCGAAGTCTTTGCTGACTGCTTTTTCTTCTTATCTTCAGCCATTTTTCTCCCTCCGCTTACTTTGTTTCTCTGTGAAGAGTGTGCTTTTTGCAGAATGGACAGTACTTATTCATTTCAAGTCTGTCAGGTGTGTTCTTTTTGTTTTTCATTGTGTTGTAGTTGCGTTGTTTGCATTCAGTGCATGCTAAAGTTATCTTAACTCTCATTTTGGCACCTCCTATGTTATTTCGATTAATATCTCCCTCGCTGTTACGCAGATACAACGCATATCCGC
>ONXZ01000183.1:0-1682 GCA_900321905.1 uncultured Eubacteriales bacterium | reverse complement strand
AATAAAACCCATAACGAGGTAAAGCAATGATAACACAAGCGAAGTAATATGTCAAGTACTTTTTAATCAATTAATTTTCTTTATTATATATAGTAATTGCAAAGTGTACCCAGCACAAAATGTGCTTGCATTTTTTGTTGATTTATATTACTATTGTGAGTGCGAGGTTATTTATGGAAGTATTGATTATCGGCGCAGGTGCCTCGGGCATAGCGTGCGCTATAAGGATAAAACAGAATAATCCCGATATTGGCGTTACGGTGCTTGAGCATCTTGAGGAAGCGTGCAAAAAAATCCACGCAACAGGCAACGGCAGGTGCAACATCACCAACACAAACGCAGACGGATTTGCAAACACAAAGCGCTTTTTTGAGTCAATCGGGCTTGTCTTGCGCGAGAGCGGCGAGGGCAGAATGTACCCCTACTCAAACCAGGCGGCAAGCGTTGTGACAGTTATGCTTTCTGCTTGTGAAAAACTCGGTGTTAAAATAGTTACGGATTGCACCGTTAACAAGGCTGAAAAACTTGACAATCAGTTCAACGTTTTCACCGACAAGGGTGTGTTTTCAAGCGATGTGCTTGTGCTTGCAACAGGCGGCAAGGCGCAGCCTGCTCTCGGCTCTGACGGCAGCGGATATGTGCTTGCAAAGTCTTTCGGTCACAGCGTTACGGCGCTTTCGCCTGCGCTTGTGCAACTTAAATCGTCAACAAAAAACTGCCGTGCGCTCAAGGGCGTGCGCGCAAAGTGCAATGTAAAAATTGAAACAAACGGCGAAATTATTGCCGAAGATTTTGGCGAACTGCTGTTCACGGAATACGGAATTTCGGGCATTGTGACGATGAATTTGTCTGAAAAAATCAACGATGAAAATCTTAAAAGCGGCAGCGAACGCAGCGTTGCAATTGTTGATTTTGTGCCTGAAATCAGCGAGGAAGAACTCCTCAGCCACTACGAAAAATTTGGTGATTTTGAGGGAATTCTGCCGCACAAACTCTGCAAAGTTCTTATTCGTCAGTCGGACGGCGACTGTGCAAAAATGGCGCAATATGTCAAGCATTGGCGGCTTATTGTAACCGGCACAAAAGGTTATGATTACGCGCAGATTACCAAGGGCGGAGTTGCGCTTGACGAACTTAAAGACGGCAACGAGTCCGCGCTTTGCGACAATCTTTACATAGTCGGCGAACTCACCGACAATCAGTTCAGGTGCGGCGGTTTCAACCTCGATTACGCCTTTAACAGCGGCATTGCCGCAGCAGATAAAATTACAATGTAGGGAGCGGCGACCTCGACGCTCCGTTTACGATGACCCCGACGCTCCGCCTCCTAATCCGTGGGGAAGGCTTATAGGTTTAATTATATGATACGAATTAACGAGATAAAGTTGTCGCTTGACGACAGCGAAGCGCTTTTAAAGCCGAGGGCGGCGAAGGTGCTGAAAATTAATGAAAAGTATATAAAGTCACTTTCAATATTCAAAAAAAGTGTAGATGCACGGCGCAAAGACGACGTGCATTTTACTTACAGCTTAGATGTTGAAATTGCACTTGACGAACAGCAGATTGTCAAAAAATGCAAGTCAAACAAGGCGCAGATTGTCAAGCCGTATGTTTACGAAATGCCCGTTAACAACAGGGTTTCGCAGTTCAGACCGATTGTCGTAGGCTTTGGTCCTGCAGGC
>ONXZ01000203.1 GCA_900321905.1 uncultured Eubacteriales bacterium | reverse complement strand
AACAAAGAGTATCATATGCTGCGTGACTCAGCGCTCAAGATTATTCGTGAACTTGAAATTGAGGGTGGCTGCAACGTTCAGTTTGCGCTTGACCCGCACTCTTTTGACTACTATCTGATTGAGGTCAACCCTCGTGTTTCGCGCTCGTCAGCGCTTGCGTCAAAGGCTTCAGGCTACCCGATTGCAAGAGTGAGCGCAAAAATCGCAGTGGGTATGTACCTTAACGAAATACAGATTGCAAACACTCCTGCTTCCTTTGAGCCGACGCTCGACTACGTTGTTTCAAAGATTGCGCGTTTTCCGTTTGATAAATTTGCAGACGCTAATAACACGCTCAACACGCAGATGAAAGCGACCGGCGAGGTTATGGCTATCGGCAGAACTATGGAAGAATCTCTGCTCAAGGCTATCCGCTCGCTTGAAACAGGCGTTTGCCACCTCTACGATAAGAAGTTTGATGAGTTCTCCGAGGACGAACTTATTAACTACATAAAAACAGGTACTGACGACAGGCTGTTTGCGATTGCGCAGTTAATCCGCCTTGGTGTTGACCTCAACCTGATATATAACGCTACTAAAATTGATATGTTCTTCCTTGACAAATTCAAGAACATTGTCGATTTTGAAAAGACTCTTGCCGTAAATATCGGCGATATCGAAACCCTCAAAGACGCAAAGAAAATGGGCGTTTCAGACCAGTTTATCGGCAAACTCTGGAAGATGAGCGAGGGCGATGTGTTTAATCTCCGCAAGCAAAACGGCATTTTCCCTGTGTACAAGATGATTGATACCTGCGCTTCCGAGTTTGATTCGTATGTGCCTTATTTCTACTCAACTTATGAGGACGAAAACGAGTCTGTTGTCAGCGATAAAAAGAAGATAATCGTGCTTGGCTCAGGCCCAATCCGTATCGGTCAGGGCGTTGAATTTGACTACTCAACAGTACACGCAATCTGGTCAATTCAGGACGCTGGATATGAAGCAATTATCATTAACAACAACCCTGAAACTGTGTCGACAGACTACACAACGTCTGACAAACTCTACTTTGAGCCGCTGACGGTTGAAGATGTTATGAACATCATTGAACTTGAAAAGCCGCTCGGAATTGTTGTATCCCTCGGCGGTCAGACTGCAATCAACCTTGCACCGCCTCTTGACGCTCTCGGCGTGCCGATTATCGGTACAGATGTTGAAGCAATCGACAGGGCGGAAAACCGCGACTCGTTTGAAAAGGTAATGACCGAACTCGGTATTCCACAGCCTAAAGGTCTTGCAGTTACTGATATCGAGGAAGGTGTTAAAGTCGCAAACGACATCGGATATCCTGTGCTTGTTCGTCCGAGTTTTGTGCTTGGCGGACGCGCAATGCAGATTGTCGCAAACGAGCAGTCACTGCGCCACTATCTGCAGACAGCAGTTGAAATAAATACCGAGCAGCCTGTACTTGTTGATAAATACATTATGGGCCGTGAACTTGAAGTTGACGCTATTTGTGACGGCACAGACGTCTTTGTGCCGGGTATTATGGAGCACGTTGAGCGTACAGGCGTTCACTCAGGCGACAGCATTTCGGTTTACCCGACCTTCTCCGTGTCGCAAACGGTCAAGGACAAAATCCTTGATTATACCGTTAAACTCGGCAAGGCAATCGGCATTGTCGGACTGTTCAACATTCAGTTTATCGCCGATGATAACGACGATGTGTTTGTTATCGAGGTTAACCCGCGTTCATCGCGTACTGTGCCGTTCCTCTCAAAGGCGACTTCTGTGCCGATGGCGCACATTGCAACACAGGTAATCCTCGGTCACTCGCTCAAAGAGCAGGGTATAACAGAGGTTTATCCTAAGGAAAAGGGCAGATGGTACGTCAAAGCGCCTGCGTTCTCATTCAGCAAACTCAAAGGTATGGACACCTATCTTTCACCTGAAATGAAGTCTACAGGCGAGGCAATCGGCTACGACAAGAGCCTGACCCGCGCGCTGTACAAAGCAATTCAGGCTTCGGGTATGAACGTTGCAAACTACGGAACAGTTCTTGCCACTATCGCGGATAACGACAAGCCAACCGCGCTGCCGCTTATTAAGAGATTTTACGACCTCGGTTTCAACATTGAGGCAACCGAAGGCACTGCAAAATACCTCAAGGAGCACGGCATCAGAACCCGTCTGCGCCACAAACTCACAGCAGATGAGAGCGATGAAATTCTGCTTGCTCTGCGTCAGGGACACATTGCATACGTTATCAACACCATTGATATCAATGCAGGTGACTCGCACTCTGACGGCTCGTCAATCCGCCGTGCGGCTGTTGACAACAACGTTACAATGTTCACTTCGCTTGACACGGTTAAGGTACTGCTTGACGTTCTTGAGGAAATCACACTCGGCGTGTCCACAATCGATGCAGAATAGGGATAAAAACAGACTATGTATAAGATTTTGACTAACGATAAACTGACAAACGACGTTTACAAGATGATTCTTGAGGGCGACACTTCAAAAATCACAGCGCCCGGTCAGTTCATCAATATAAAACTTGACGGCTTTTTCCTGCGCAGACCTATATCAATCTGCGATTATGACGAAAAAACTATCACGATTATTTATAAAGTTGTGGGTGATGGCACAGAGTATATGAGCAAGCTTAATGTGGGCGCAATGCTCGACTGCCTTGTGGGTCTCGGTAACGGCTACACAGTAAAACAAGCCGCCAAACCTGCCCTGATCGGCGGAGGAGTTGGCGTGCCGCCACTCTTCAGCCTTGCAAAAGAACTGATTAAAAGCGGTCAAAAGCCGACTGTTATACTCGGCTTCAACAATAAAGACGAAGTTTTTTATGAAAATGAGTTCAAATCGCTCGGCTGTGAGGTTTTAGTCACAACCGTTGACGGCTCGTACGGCATAAAAGGTTTTGTTACCGACGCGCTCAAAGACGTGAAATACGACTACTTTTACACCTGCGGTCCTATGCCGATGTTCAAAGCGATTGAAGGCTGTGCAAACACAGACGGTCAGTACAGTTTTGAGGAGCGTATGGGCTGCGGCTTCGGCGCGTGTATGGGGTGTTCGTGCAAAACAAAGT
>ONXZ01000265.1 GCA_900321905.1 uncultured Eubacteriales bacterium | reverse complement strand
AGGCTATGCTGCGGTACTCATTTAACAGCGGCAGAGGCGGTTATAAAGAGAGCGTTAACACCGGAGAAAAGATATATGAAGTAAGAGAAAAAGTTGCGGATATGTTCACACTCTCTCCAAACGGCGTTATATTCACTAAAAACTGCACGGAAGCGCTGAATATCGCAATCAGAGGAAGTGTCAGCAAAGGCGACAAAATACTCATTTCATCGCTTGAACACAACAGTGTGAGCAGGGTGGTGCAAAACCTGAAAGATGATAATATCACTGATTACGATATCTTTAATTACTCATTTAACGAAGATGAAATTATAGCGGATTTTAAGAGTAAGATAACGGATAACACCGCTGTTGTTGTATGCACTCACGCAAGCAATGTGTTTGGCACTGTGTTTCCAATCAGGAGGATTGGTGAAATCTGCAAGAACAAAGGCATAGTGTTTATTGTAGACGCCGCACAGAGCGCAGGCACGCTCAATATCGATATGAAGCGTGATAATATAGATATCCTTTGCGCCCCGGGTCACAAAGGGCTTATGGGCGCAATGGGCAGCGGACTGCTTATGATTAACGATGTGAAGTTAAAGCCGCTACTCTTTGGCGGCACAGGCAGCAGTTCGCTCAGTCTTACGCAGCCTTATGATATCCCTGAGGGGTTTGAAGCAGGCACGCTTAATAATACCGGTATTCTGTCAGTCGGCGCAGGTATTGATTATATCAAGAACATCGGCATTGATGAAATCTATAATCACGAGATGTCGCTGATGTCTTACATCTACGGTGAACTTGACGCGAATCCCAATGTAACGCTCTACACGCCCAAACCGCAAAAGGGTAAATCAGTCGCAGTTCTTTCGTTTAACATTAACGGATTCACAAGTGAGCAGACTGCTGAATTACTTGCAAAGGAAGGCGTTTGCACCCGTGCAGGATACCACTGTGCGCCGCTTGCACACAAGCATTTTGACACGGCTGAACACGGCACGGTGCGTATAAGCCTCGGAGCGTTCAACAAAATTGAACAGTGCGTCAGATTTATCGAATTAATAAGCGCAATAAAATAGGGAGTCATAAGACTCCCTAAAATATACTTTATTTAATATTAGAAGCGAGGTATGCAACGCCGAGTAGCGCTGCGTCGTTACCGAGTTTTGAACGGACAATGTTTACGTTGCGGTAGTTATCCATCAGCCTGTTATAAATTTTGCGGTCAATCAAATCAATAATGTAGTCCTCGTTCATAATGCCGCCGCCAAGCACGATAAGAGGCGGATTGAATGTATAAATAATATTGATAAGACCTACAATAATTTCGTCAACCCATTTGTCAATTTCAAAACGGATTTCAGGTCTTTCAAAATTCTCTTTCTCAAAAATCTGGAATGCGTCAAGCGGGTCTTTAACAACACGGTTAACTGAATTAACAAGCGCTTTTGCAGAAGCATAGCACTCGTAGCAACCCTCGCCGCCGCAGTTACACTGCTTACCGCCTGCGTGTGTTATCATATGTCCGAGTTCACCTGCGGACGAGCCTGAGCCTTTATAAAGTTTGCCGTTCATATAAAGCGCGCCGCCTATACCGTTGCCGTATGTCAGTGATATAAAATCCGTCTGACCTTTTGCGGCGCCGAACATAGCTTCACCCATAGCCTCGGCGTTAACGTTATTTTCAACAAAAGTAGGAATACCGGTTTTATTCTCAATCAGGCGTTTAACCATCATACCTGTGTAGTAGGGGATTTTGCCTGTTGAATAAACTACAATACCGTTTTCACTATCTACCTGACCTGCGGTGGAAACTGCAACGCGGTCAATGTCCTTGTAACTCTCGATAATGTCGATAATACGCTCGATTAACCTCTGTCCGCCTTTTTGCGCTTCTGTCGGAACTTTGTGAGTTTCAAGGAGCTTAAATTTTTCGTTAACAACGCCGTACTTGATGAAGTCGCCGCCGATGTCAAAAGTCAGAATTTTCATAATGCGCCTCCGCAACATTTAGTATACCTTAATTATAACAAGTGATTAGTAAAAAT
>ONXZ01000179.1 GCA_900321905.1 uncultured Eubacteriales bacterium | reverse complement strand
ATTATTTCATTTTTTATATCCTCCAATTACTTAATTATTACTTTGTTTAAATCGTCAAGCACTTTTGCGCCTTTTCTTACAAAAACAGGCGGCTCGCCGAGTTGGGCGTTAACAATATATGTGCCGCCCTCATATTCCCTGCCGCTCCAGAGGTGAATCCACTCATCGTTTGGCAGATATACTTCGCGCTTATTCTGATTTGGTCTGATAACAGGCGCAACGAGTATATCGCGTCCGAGAAGATACTCATAGGCGTTTTCGTATGCCTGCTGCTCGTCGTAGTAGAAGAAGAGCGGACGCACAACGCCGACGCCGTTTTGAGCGTTATACTTAACCGCGTCTTTAAGATACGGCTTGAGTGCCACGTGAATTTTAGCCATTTTTGAGCCGTGGCGCAAAATATCTTTGCTGCTGTCAAACTGAGCGTTGAGGTCGGGATTAAGTCCCTCGTGACCTCGCATTACAGGGGTAAATGCGTTCATCTCGCACCAGCGCATATAAAGTTCTTCGCTGCGCTTGAGGTTAAAGAACGATGTGTAACCTCCTATATCGCTGTGCGACAAGCCAAAGCCGCAGCAGGTGAGCGACAGCATTGCAGGGATAACTGACGGCAGGCCGAAGTCGATTGAAAAATCGGTGTGATTGTCGCCGCACCACATCATAACGGAATTTTTTGGCGTATCGCTAAAGCCTGCGCGGGTGTAGAACATTATCTCACCAAGTTTGCCTGTTTCCTCAAGCGCTTCACGGTTGAGTTTTGCCCAGCGTGCAGGCCAGGTGTTATGCACAAGTTCAGGGTTTTCACCGCTGAAAAGCACGCAGTCAGTCGGCAGATACTCACCAAAGTCAGCCATCCAGCCGCCAAGACCAAATTCAATCATATTCGTTTTGATGATGCTCTTCAGCCACTCATAAGCCTCAGGATTGGTGAAATCGACCATCGCTGCAGGAAAAGTTGTGATTGTTACAAGATAATCTTTGCCGTCTTTATCTTTAACGCAGTAGCCTTTTTCGCTTGCTTCTTTGTACAGCGGCTTTTCTACTGCAAGAAAAGGATTGATGTATCCGAGCGTTTTAATGCCCTTTGCGTTGTTTTCTTTAATACGCTTGTCAAGCCCCGGATAGAGTTCGCTGTCCCACTCCCAGTTCCAGTAGAGTTGCTTGCCGGCAGCGGTAACGCGTCTGCCCTCCCAGTCCTGAATCCAGATACCGTTCATATGAAGGTCGTTTTCTTCACTCGTTTTAATGGCGTTGTCATAATCCTGCGTGCCGCCTTGTGAAGCAATAATCTGACCGTCATAAACCCAGTCAGGGAGTTCAGGCTGTCTGCCGACAATGTCGGTGAGGTTTGTCATAACATCCTCAAACGTGTCGCCAAAGCCGATATAAAACGGCGCAACCTCGTCAACCTTAACGGTATGATACGTTTCAGCCGTGAGGTCGAACTCGCTCCTCGCTGTGGTGAGCGAGTGGAAAAAGTATTTGCGTGAACTCAAAAAAGTCGGTTGAGCATAGTAAGTTTCATACTTATGAAACGGCTGTTTTTTCAATGTGTTTTTTATTCCGAAAACCTGCTTGACAAGTTTTTTTGCAATCTGCACGGCGTTGATATGCTCTGCAACCCAGACGTTGACGTTTTTGCCGCGGATGTTGAACTCCGAAAAAAGTTCGCCGCTGCCGTAGACGTATTCGTCAGCCTTTGCAGGCAGAACAATCCACATCCTGTTACAGTTATCAAAACCGTCAAAATCAAAACGCACCTTATCGCCGTCTGCAGTGATGGTAACTGCGCCCTCTTTGCCGCTGACAAGCTTGATTTTTACAGTTGCTGTACTGTCGTCTGCGGTAACAGAAACAACGGTGCAGGGCGTTTTTTCGTGTATAGTTTCAGTAATTTTGAAAGTGCCGTGGTTCATTGAATACTTATTGTCGCCGCTACCGAAAGAAATTGGAAAAACACCGTTTACGCTATCAAAAAGAGTGTAAACAACTTTGCCGTTTCTGACGATTTCAAGCGACTTTTCATTTGCTTTAAAACTTACCAAATAAATCACCTCGTCATAATTAATTAACGCTGTTAATTAATTATATTATAACGCCGTATATATGCAATGTCAATGATACAGATTAAATATTTTATATAAAAAAGAACCGATGAAGTCATCGGTTCAGAGTATCATTCTATCAGCGCTACCGCGTGGGCAGAAATGCCTTCCTCCCTGCCGGTGAAGCCGAGACGTTCCTCGGTAGTTGCTTTAACGCTGACTTGTGAAATATCAATCCCACAGGCAGAGGCAATGTTTTTGCGGCGGTAGGTGTTCACGGTCACCGAGCCGGAGGGCTCAAATTTTAACACTGTCACCTTATTGCCTTCGTTCATATACCAATAGCCGTTATAGATAAATGAAATATCGCCCGCTTTTTTCGCAGTGGTGCTCTCATTCTCTTTGGTGCTTGTTTCGCTCGTCGTTTCGCTCACTTTCGTCGCCTCGGCAGTGGTCGAAACCGCCGTGGTTGTGGTGGGCTTGTCCTTCTCCTTACCACACGCGGCAAATGAGATTAACAGCGCCAAACTTAAAGTTATAATCAGTATTCTTTTCATAGTATCACCCTTGTCTTATAATTTGAGTACACAAGGGACGGTTCCTTGTGTTGACAAAATGCAAGGAATATGATAAATTTGGTGTGAGGTGATTTGGGTGCCACGAAATCAACGCGTAAAGAGCGAAAGCGGAATATATCATGTTATGCTTAGAGGTATTAATCAACAACAGATTTTTCAAGATGTTGAAGATAATAAAAAGTTTATCGAAATACTGACAAAGTGTAAGGTCGTAAGCGGATATCAATTATTTGCCTACTGCCTTATGGGTAATCATGTGCATCTTTTAATAAAAGAGGAAAAAGAACCACTGGAAAGAATATTTAAAAGAATTGGTAGCAGATATGTGTATTGGTACAACACAAAATATCAGCGAGTAGGTCATCTTTTCCAAGACCGATACAAAAGTGAGCCTGTCGAAACAGATGAATATTTTTTGACAGTGGTTCGATATATTCATCAAAACCCTGTTAAAGCCGGCTTAGTGAAGCAGTGCGGAGATTATGCCTTTAGTTCATACAATGAATATTTTGAGAGTATAACGATAATTGATAAAGACTTCCTACTCAAAATGGTATCACTCTCCGAGTATCGGCGATACCATAAACAAGAAGAACAAAACAGTTGTTTAGAAATTAAAGAAATTAAGCCAAGATTGACAGATGAACAGGCAAAAAACGTCGTAAAAAAAATATCTGGTTGCGATAATATTGAACAGTTTCAAAAGTTACCGGGTGATAAACAAAATGAATATGTTAAACGATTTAGAAATAAAAACATATCCATTCGCCAAATCAGCAGACTGACAGGCGTTTCGATGGGAATTGTCAGGAAATATTAGAACACAAGGAACCGTCCCCTGTGTTGACGCGGTAAAAGAGAAGAGATAAAAGAGAAGAGAGAAGAGTGGTGGGCGGGACACCCGCTCCCGTTCCGCTTCGCTCTAAAAACAAAAAGCCTCCCTTGTGTAAAGGGAGGGGGACCGCTTTAGCGGTGGAGGGATTGTGAGCCATAGGAAGTTTGCCGTGCCCTCCCTGTTTCTTTCATTTGTTGTGTGTAGAGACAAGGGGACGAGACAAGGGGAC
>ONXZ01000178.1 GCA_900321905.1 uncultured Eubacteriales bacterium | reverse complement strand
CACGTCGTCCTTTGCAAGCGCCTGTGCAATAGAGGTTATGTACTTTCTGCTGGTGCTCGTTTCAATACCCTCGGCAAGCAGTCTTGCACGCTCACCGTTCTTTTCGCTCGTGATTTCGTTATAAAGTTTTATATAGTTTGCGTTGGTTTTTGAGTGTTTGCAGGTTGTGCGGATAACTTTTTCCGCCTTGACGAGCAGTTTGTCGTCGCTTTGCATAATCTCGTCAAGCGCGTCGTCAAGTATCTTCATACCACGCTGCAGGCAGGTGACAAAAAAGTCCTCTTTTGTCGCAAAGTACTTGTACATAAGTCCTATGCTGATACCTGCTTTTTTTGCTATTACATTTATATTGGCTTTTTCATATCCGTTTGACGCAAATTCTTCAATTCCGATTTCAAGCAATTTTTCTTTTCTGTCATCACTTGCGCGGTCAAAAGCGTCCTTATATCTTTTTTCTATCATAATATGATTTTTGTCTGTTTGCACAAAAAAGAGGTAAACTCGTTGTGCAAAGCACACAAAACTCCCTTATAAAATAGTGAGTCGTTGATATTATAGTAGCATTATCCTTGCTCTTTTGCAACTATTTTAACTAATTTTTTACAACTTTTCATTTGACAAATTAGTAATAAGTGATATAATTAATGTGTAAATCAGGTGAGCAAGCACTCACATACCCGAAATGGTGAGCGGCTACTCACACTACATAATTTCAAGGAGGAATTTACAATGGATACAAGATTTGCTATTACAGAGTATCCTAATGCTGCTGCGCTTACCGCACAGCTTGACGCACTCATTAAAAAACCAATTTACTCAATCAGCAGAGACGCTCTCAGAAAGTATGAGACAGAGTATTTTGACAAGAAGTGCAAGAAGTCAAAGGAAATGATTGAAGAGGCTAAGAGCGTTATCCCTGGTGGCGTTCAGCACAACCTTGCATTCAACTATCCTTTCCCGATTGTTATGACAAAGGCAAAGGGCAACAAACTCTATGATATCGACGGTAATGAATACTTCGATTTCCTTCAGGCAGGCGGTCCTACAATCATCGGTTCAAACGACGATGTTGTTAAGAAGGCTGTTAAAGATCTTCTTGACGATTGCGGTCCTTCAACCGGTTTGTTCCACCCTTATGAGTATAAACTTGCTAAGAAAATCAGCGAGTGCGTACCTTCTGTAGAGATGTTCCGTATGCTCGGTTCAGGTACAGAGGCTTGTATGTGCGCAGTTCGTGTAGCACGTCTTGCAACAGGCCACAAGAACATCATCAAGATGGGCGGCGCTTATCACGGCTGGTCAGATCAGCTTGCATGGGGTATGCGTGTTCCGGGTACACTCAACACACAGTCACACGGTGTTCCGCTCTTCGTATTCAAGCACACACAGGAATTCTTCCCGAACGACCTCAAGTCTCTTGAGAAGAAACTCATCATCAACCAGTTCCGCGGCGGTACTGCTGCAGTATTCATTGAACCTTGCGGACCTGAGTCAGCAACACGTCCTGTAGATAAAGACTTCCCTAAGGGCGTTCAGGCACTTTGCCGCAAGTACGGCGCACTTCTTGTATGCGACGAAGTTGTTACAGGTTTCCGTATCGGCCTTTCAGGCGCACAGGGTTACTACGGTATTGACCCTGATATCACAATCTTCGGTAAGATTATTGCCGGCGGTTATCCTGGTGCAGGCGGCATCGGCGGTCACAAGGAAGTTATGAAATACCTCGGCGCAGGTCTTGACAAGGCTGAGGGTAAGAAGATTCACAAGGCTATGTGCGGCGGTACAATGGCTGCTACACCTCTCTCTTGCGTTGCCGGTTACACAGTAATCTGCGAGATTGAAAAGAGGAACGCTTGCCAGGTTGCAGGTCAGATGGCTGACAGACTTGTTAAGGGTATTAACGAGTCAATCAAGAAGTATGACCTTCCGTTCGTTTGCTACAACGTTGGTTCTATCTGCCAGCTTCACACAGTTGCTACAATGCACTTCAGAATTAACTGGAAGAAACCTTGGGAAGTTCCTAATGTTCTCAAGCAGACAGGTATTCGCCAGACTGAGATGCAGTATATGGGCGCTGCTTACATGGCAGAAGGTCTTGTAACACTTGCAGGTTCACGTCTTTACACTTCAAGCGCTTATACCGAAGAGGATATTGATGAATGTATCCGCCGCTTCGACAAAGTACTTTCACAGTGCGAAAAGATTGATTATTAATTGATAAAATAAATGGGGGCAGGCAACTGCCCCTAATAACCTTTTAATATATGGAGAAAATTTATGTCATACGAAATTCAGGAAGCAAAAGAATTAGTAGTTAAGGCAGGTAAAGAACTGATTGAAAAGGGTCTTATCGCTCGTACCTGGGGCAATGTTTCTGCACGTATTTCGGATACACAGTTTGTAATTACCCCATCAGGCAGAGCGTATGAGGATTTAACCCCTGAAGAAATTGTTGTTGTTAATATTGACGACTGTTCTTATGAGGGCGACATCAAGCCATCGTCTGAAAAAGGCGTTCACGCTGCTGCATACCGCCATCATCCTACAGTTGATTTTGTAATTCATACTCACCAGAAGGCGGCTACAATCGTATCTATTACAGGCATGGAGATTCGTAACGTTTATGACGAGTTCAAGCCTGTTCTCGGTGAAAAGGTGCCTTGCGCTGCATACGCAATGTCTACCACAGATTCACTGCGCAAAAAGGTTGAGATGTGCATTATGATGAACCCGAACGCTCGCGCTATTATGATGATGCACCACGGCACAGTTTGCATGGGCGACGATTACGACCACGCCTTTGCACTTGCTGAAAATCTTGAAAAATGCTGCGAGAAGGTTATTAAGGATAACTACCTTCGTCACTCATGGGCAAAGACCTACAGCGACGAGGATAAGAGAAATTACTTCCTTAACAAAAAAGACGCAGGCACTATGCCTGACGAGATTTGCGACCTCGGCACATCTGTAAGAAACGGCAAAACCTTCACACTCACAGTTGGCGGCAAGAGCGTTGACGTTGATGTGGAATCGGGCGTTGGTATCAACGGTATTCCTCCGAAAGTTGAAAAACTTCACAGAGCAATCTACAACACAGAGGACGTTACGTTTATCCGTCAACTTGCCACACCTGACGTTGTTGCGGTTTCCTGCACAGGCGACGGCATCACACCTATGATTGACGACTTTGCACAGATTGTCGGCACGGACGTTAAGAACGTTGCGTGGATTGACGGCGACACTGACGACTGCGCTAAAGCGGCAGGCGAAGCAATCGACCAGAGGAACGCTGTGCTTGTCGAGGGCGCAGGCGCACTCATTACAGGTAATACGGAAGGCGACCTTCAGGCGCTTGAGATTATTATGGATAAGGCGTGTCAGGCGGTTATTGATGTTGATATCTTCAACCGCGCACACTATGTTCCAAAACTCGAATGTATGCTTATGCGTACCGTTTATCTTGCAAAATATTCAAAGATGATTGACGAAAAATAAGATAAAATAATTATCCCCGCTGTCCTTGGACAGCGGGGATTTTTTTGTAGTTATATGTGTTATTTTGTGTAGAACAGCGTTTCGTCCGGCGCTTGTGAAAAACGGTAGACGGAAAACGCGATTCCGAGCGCGAGGTAAATACACAGCGATGACGAGCCGCCGGCAGAAAACAGCGGAAGCGTGATACCGATACACGGCAGGAGCGAAAG
>ONXZ01000177.1:3805-6810 GCA_900321905.1 uncultured Eubacteriales bacterium | reverse complement strand
GGCGAGGCGAGTATTATTTTAGCCGATGGCGCGACGCTGAATATGGAAAGCGGTTATATTCTTAATGCTGATGAAACCAAACCTCTGAATATATACTGTCAGAAAGATAAATCGGGCGTTTTATCTGCCACCACCATATACGCTGGTAGCTTAAATATGTATGGTGGCAATCTCAATGTGTCGTTTATGCTGGCGGCTAAGAATGTAGTTAATATATTTGAAGGTAATGTCAATGCAGGATATATCTGGGCGATTGAAAAAGGTGGTAAAATCAAAATACTCGGCGGCAACGTAAATGTTGAAATCCAGCTTGCAGCCAAAGAGAATATTACGCTTGGATACAAAAATCCGACAGACAGTATTTATATCAAAAAATTTGACGATACATCTCCTGTAATTAATATTGTCGAGGGGCAGTCCTTTGCAAATGCGGCTGATTTGTCCCAGCTGTACAGCGGTACGGCTGCGCACGCCGACATTAAAGATAAAAAACTGGTGCCCTATGCGCACAACACGATTACTTATGCGCGCAGTCTGGACGGTACGGTAACGGGCGTAAGCGAAGCGGATTACGGCGACGAGATTACGCTTACCGTAACGCCCGATGAAGGTTATGCGCTCAATGAGCTGACAGTAACGACTGAGGATAATAAAAATATAGAGGTTGTCGATAATAAGTTCATTATGCCTGCAACTGCCGTTACGGTATCGGCAACATTTATTAGCACAAAAAGATATACTGTTAAATGGGTGATTGACGGCGAGGTTGTTGAAACGGACGAGAATTTACGCTTTGGCGCAACGCCCGAATATAACGGTGAAACACCGCAAATGGCGCCGACAGCGCAGTATACCTACACCTTCGAGGGCTGGTCGCCCGCGATAACGCCGGTAGCGTCTGACGTTACCTATACGGCGCAGTTTGGCATCACGCTTAATTTATATACAGTTACTTGGGTAGTGAACGGCGAAACGGTTGAAACCGATGAAAATGTGTATTACGGCATGACGCCGGAATATAACGGCGAAACACCGACAAAGGCTGACGATGAGGAATACACCTACACCTTCGCAGGCTGGACGCCGGAGGTTTCTGCAGTAACAGGCGATGCAACCTACACCGCGCAGTTTACAGAAACGCCTAAAATCAAGCCGGACGGCTTCAACCTTACGGTTGAGGATAAGATTCATATGAATCTTTACGTAAATGTTGACGATTATACCGACCCTGCAACCGCAACGGTTACCGTAACTTATAACGACCCTGAAAAGCAGGCTCCTACGCCAAAGACCGATACCTATTCGGGCGAAGCGCTTGCGGCTCTTAAGGACGCAGAGGACGGCAGATATGTTATTCCCGTTCTTGCAGCGCCTGCACAGATTCGCGACGACGTTACCGTAACGGTGACCGACCGTGAGCCGATTACAACTAACGTTGCAACCTACTGCGAAACAATTATTGCCGAGAGCAATAACGGCGCTCTTGTAGACCTTGCAAATGCAATTCTTGATTACGGCAAGGCTTGCAGCGCAGAATTTAACTATAACGTTGCTGCATTTAATGATAAAGATTATCATTATTCCGGTCTTAACGTTACCGAGTATTTGAATAGCAAAGCCGTTATCAATACTGAAAACGCAAAAGGTAAGTTCACAGGCTATTCCTATATCGCTAAGTCGGTTCCTGCACTCAGAATTTACCTCAATGCAACAGAGGCAGAGGTTGTTGCAAACGGCCTTAAGGCAACCGTTAACGGCACAGAAGTTACGCCGAAGGTTGAAGAAGGTACAGGCAGGGTTTGTGTTGATATCACAGGTATTCTTGCAGAAAGCCTTGACGTAATGCAAACCGTTGAATTCAACGGCGGTACACTCAAACTGAATGCACTTCAGTACGCAAAGGCTAAGGGCGGCGATACTGACCTCGGCAGAAGTATGACTGTTTACAATTTTACCGCATATGCATATTTCGGAAATTAAAGGAGGGCCCCGAATATGAAAAAGAATTTTGAATACAAAGAGCCTGAATTTAAGGTTGTAATTGCAAATTGCGAAGATGTACTCACAGCGTCAGGACCAGAGCCAACGCCAACAGGTAATCTTCCTGTAACAACTAACGACTGGGTAACACCGAGATTTACTCTGTAATCAGGTTGATAAAAAAGCACCGAGGGCAACCTCGGTGTTTTGTTTTGTGCGAAGCACCAACCGTAGGGAGCCAGCGGCATAATATTGCAACTGTTGGCCTTGTCGTTGGTTTTGTAACAATGATGATACTTGATGTCTATTTTGGATAGAGGTACTTATGAAATATATCGGTATGCCTGCAGGAATGTGGGCGCTTTTTGAAAAGTCATTTAGAGAAAAATTAGTGTCCGTACTCGGTTTTGTTCCAAACCCCAACGCAAAATAAAGGAAAACCCTGTTCAGTGCTAACTGAACAGGGTTTTTGTTTACAGAATTATAATCGGGAGTCAGCGCTTTACTGTGAATTCGGCAGTTATATCTCCGCTGCCGAGTGCTTCGTCCCAGCCGTTTAAATCATCAACTTTTGCAAGGCGGGTGTAGCTCCAAGAGTTAGAACCATAGAACATAACAATCTGATTTGATTGATAAAGCACAATATCGCCTGCTTTTGTTGTCGTCTTCTTGTCGTCAGAAGTCAAAGTATGACCGAGCGAGCCGACCTTTTCAAAACCTGAGTAGTCGCTCATATAAATGGTAACGCCTTTGTTTTTCACCAATTCATAAAACTCTTTTGCAGCAGCGTTATCCTCAAGCGTTGCAGAGAAATTGGTGCCGCCAATATTAATATCTACCTTCATTTCCTCGTTTTCCTCTTCTTCGTTCTCTGCAAGCTCAATCAAAACATCATAGCTTCCGCTGAGTTCTCTTATTTTTGCTAACTCGCAGGCAATCACACCGATATTTACCTGATATCCGTATTGCTCCGAATTCTCTTCATCTGAATGAAGAATCGTAAAATACGGGGCGTCAATTGCATA
>ONXZ01000177.1:0-3750 GCA_900321905.1 uncultured Eubacteriales bacterium | reverse complement strand
ATCCTCAGGCAACGTACCGCAAAAATCGTGAGAATAGCTGCTCATGTGTACGGTATAGGGCAGCTTCTCAATGAGCGCTTTTGCTGTGTCGCTGTCATTCAGCACACCGGGAATAACTGTATCACCGAAATGCATATTGATTTTCGTTCCGTTTTCAATCACTCTTGTTGGCATCGCAGGATTATCTGTCTGCATCATTGCTCCGTCCTTTGCGACCTTCTTTGTACTCATAGATGTTTCCTCCTGAATTGCGGTTGTTGTATTGGTTGTGGTCATATTTGTTTTATTCTTTGCACAGGCTGTAAGGGTAAGCAATAAAACAGTTGCAAGAATAAGCACTATACTTTTTCTCATTGTAACTCCTTTCCAAACTGATAAATTTTGCTTAATAATTCATCGGACTTATTTTGATTTCCGTAGGCGGTAAATATGCCCTTATTCTCAAGAGCAAGATAATCCAGAAAAGAATTTTCATATTCATAAATTGCTCCGTCAAAAACACCGTCGCTTCCCGAACTGAGAAACAGCGCTGCGCATTTCAGATGCTTTGGCTTATCAAGAGCATAGATGCGGTTAATAGCGCATTGTAACTGTCCTGTAAAACTGTGATAATAAATCGGCGACGCGAGCACTATCATTTCTGCTTCTTCAAGCAATGGGTATACCTTCATCATATCGTCGTTTTGAATACATTTACCGTTACCTTTGGTATGACAGTGTTCACAGGCAAGACAGCCGTTAATATTTTCTCTGCAAACATTTACTGTTTCAACTGTATGTTCTGTTTCGCTTATTCCTTTTTCAAACGCCTTAATCATTGCGGCAGTATTACCGTTGATTCTCGGACTGCCGTTTAGTACAAGAATTTTCATATGACCTCCTTGATATATTTTGCAGGAACACCGCCTACAACCGTGTTTGCTTTTACATTTTTATTCACAACGGCTCCTGCGGCAATTACCGCACCGTCGCCGATAGTAACACCGGGAAGAATTGTACAGTTTGCGCCAATCCAGACATTTTTGCCGATTGTTACGGGTGCAGGCTTCATATTGGCTCTTTTTTCGGGATTCATATGATGGTTCAGGGTTGCTATCACCGTTTTAGGCCCTATCAGGGTTCCGTCGCCGATTGTGATACCGCCCTGGTCCTGAAACTGACAGCCTGCGTTAATGAATACATTTTTACCGAGTTTAATGTTTTTGCCGCAATCCGTATAAAAAGGCGGAAATAATCCGAATTCTGTACCACAGCCACCGTTTGTCAGTTCCAGCATTAACGCCGTTAATTCTTCTTCGCTGTGATAACTTCCGTTGATTTCTGCGGTTATCTTTAGCGCTTCCTGTGACAGTTCGTGCATTTTCAGATGTGTTTCACTCTGAGCGGTAATCTCTGCACCGCTGTTCATTATGTCAATAAATTCTATTAGTTCCATACTGCCTCCTTGACTTTTTTCTGATTATAGTATATATTCAAATCAAATCGATAGCAAATACTTATATCAAATGTTAACGCATAACTAAAAGGCATAGGAGAAGATATGGAACTTCGTGTATTGGAATACTTTCTTGCCGTAGCAAGAGAGGAAAGCATAACTGCTGCCGCTAATGCGCTTCATCTTTCTCAGCCAACGCTGTCAAGGCAGTTAAAGGATATGGAAGATGAACTCGGAAAGCAGTTATTTATCAGAGGAAGCAAGAAAATTGAACTTACGGATGAAGGCAAACTGCTGCGCAAAAGAGCACAGGAGATTATGCAACTTGTGAACAAAACAAAGGGTGAAATCAGTACGGATGAAGGCGCTGTTACAGGGGATGTCTATATCGGTGCATGTGAAACAGACGGTACTCATATTATTACCGACGCCGCTAAACGGGTAACAGACAAGTATCCCGAGGTACGCTTTCATATTATCAGCGGCGACGATAAAGCAGTTGAAGAAATGCTGGATAACGAAATTATTGATATCGGCATTGTGCTTGACAATGTTGACTATAAAAAGTATGACAGCATAAAGACAGATTACAGCGATAACTGGGGCGTGCTTATAAAAAAAGACAGTCCGCTTGCGGCTTGTAATACCGTTAAAACAAGCGATTTATACGATGAACCATTGATTGTTTCAAGACAGATACTCGGAAACGGCGTGTTAAAAACAGTTTTAGGCAAAAGTGACGAGGAGCTTAATATTGCTGCGACCTACAACCTTCTCTATAACGGCACACAAATGGTTAAATCGGGGCTTGGATATGCTATTTGTATAGACGGGATTATAAATACCTCAGGCGATAGCGAGCTGGCATTTATCCCCATTGAACCTCCAATCAACACGCAAATGCACATCATTTTAAAAAAAGGTAATATCTTTTCTAAGGCTGCACAGGCACTTATAGACGAATTAAAATAGTTTATGCTTAAAATGCATAACGGTCAATTCATTATAAGTATTTGCTATTGATATTTCTGCAGTATATAATGTAATTGAAAGGCAGGGATAATTATGAAAACAAAAAAGATAATCTGCATTTTAATTTCATTAATTGTATTACTCACTTCATTTAGTGTTGCTGCTTATGCGAATGCGGCACAAAAGAATAAAACGAGCATCAGCATCAGCAAAAAAAGCGTCACTCTTACAAAAGGAAAGACCTATAAACTTAAATTGAAGAATGCAAACGCAAAAAAGGTAAAGTGGAGCATCAAGAACAAAAAGGTTGCTACTGTTAAAAACGGCAGGATTACTGCAAAAAGCGTTGGCAAAACAACAATTATTGCAAAATATAAAAAGAAAACCTACAAATGCAAGGTAACGGTAAAGGCAAAGAAAAAGCCGACTACGACAAAAAAAGAAACCACTACAAATCAAGGGAAAAAGAAAGAGAGTACGACTTCTTCCGAAACGACAACAAACACTACAACCACATCAACCACGCAACCGACTAACGAGCCGGTGTCTGAGACGACTACGCAAGAAACAAGTGAGGTTACCTCTGAATCCACATCGGATTTGCCTCAACAGGAAAAGTCACTGAAACTTATGGTTGACGGTCAGGAAATAGATGTTATATGGGAAGAAAATGCTTCCGTTAATGCGTTAAAGGAAATGGCAGAAAGCGGAGATATTGTAATCAATCTTTCAAAATACGGCGGATTTGAGCAATTCGGTGAAATAGGTAAAACGCTTCCGTCAAACGATAAGCGAATCACTACAAAGCCCGGTGATATCATTCTCTACAACAGCGACAGTGTCGTAATGTTTTACGGCTCAAACACTTGGTCATATACAAGGCTTGGCAAGGTTCAGGGAATGTCAGATGAAGAATTAACCGAACTGCTTGGCAATAAGGATGTTATCATTACCATATGTATGAGATAATCAGGAGATAATTACATGAAAAGAATCATTGCAATCGTTTTAACGTTAACTTTGGCGATTATGCTTGTATCCTGTTCAGCCGACGACAATACACAGAATTCAAGCCCAAAAAGAGCCGATGCGTCTACTGAATCTGCTAAAGCGGATATAATAACAACTGACAAAAAAGTTCTGACTATATACTTCAGTGCTTCAAATACAAGCAATGCAGATGCCACATCCTCCGCAACGCCTGATTTTAACGGACTTGGATCAACGGCGTATATTGCAGAGTATATTCATAAAAAGGCAGGCGGCGACATAGAAAAAATAATTCCCGTAAAAGATTATCCGACAGGATATGATGAAACCGTAAACGCCGCAAAGACAGAGCG
>ONXZ01000058.1 GCA_900321905.1 uncultured Eubacteriales bacterium | reverse complement strand
AGCACTGTAACAAGACCGTAGAATTTAAGTACGACAGCGAAGAAGGCGCCTACACTACCGCCGACTTTGACTCGCCTTTCGGCAAGGCAAACGTTCAGTTTCAAAATGTGATTCTGATACTTGACAAGACGGAATACATTGTGAAAAACGACTACAAAGGCGCAGGAAACAGCGAAACGTATTGCAACTACCTGCTTGAAGGCGGAAACGGTGTGATACTGTCGCAGGGCACTTCGGTTGACATAAAGTGGAACATTGAAAACGGCAAACTTGTTTTTAAAAATAAAAAGGGTGAGCAAGTCAAACTCAACCCCGGTAAAAGTTATATCGGCTACGGCTCGTCAAACAACGGCGGCAAAATCACAGTTAAATAAGTTTTATCAAAAAACCTCGCACTTGGAGTATCCAAGCACGAGGTTTTAATTATTCTGCAGAAATAAAAGTATACTCTTTCTCTTCGACTGCACGCTTGATTTCGTCGTTTGAAAGGTCGGCGTTCAGCGTCAGAACTGCTGTTCCCTGCTCGTGGCTTACGTCAGCCGAGTCAACCTGCGGGAACGCTTCAAGCGCTTTCTTAACTGCTACTTCACAGTGAGGGCACATCATGCCATCAATTTTTACTGTTTTTGTCATTGTATCTTGCTCCTTTTCAGTTATTACAAATTCATCAATATCAATGTTCAGCGGTTGCTTGCGGCTTTTGCGCTTTGGCTTGTGCGGATTGATAAGATTGAGCCTCAGCGCGTTTGTAACAACGCAAAAACTTGACAAACTCATTGCCGCCGCACCGAACATCGGACTGAGCGTCCAGCCTGTAATCGGTATCCACACGCCTGCAGCAAGCGGTATACCGATTATATTATAAATAAACGCCCAGAACAGATTTTCATAAATATTGGTGAGCGTCGCCCTGCTGACACGAATCGCCGCCGCGACATCGGACAGACGGCTGTTCATCAGCACAACGTCAGCCGCGTCAATTGCAATGTCTGCGCCTGCGTTGATTGCAATACCCGTGTCGGCACGCGTAAGCGCAGGGGCGTCGTTTATACCGTCGCCTACCATAGCAACCTTGCCGTATTGCGACAGGTGCTGAATGACTTTGTCCTTGCCGTCGGGCATAACCTCGGCTACCACAGTATCAATTCCGACCTGTCTGCCGATTGCCTGAGCCGTCCTGCGATTGTCGCCTGTGAGCATTACAACTGCAATGCCCATATCTTTAAGTTCCTGCACAGCCTGCGCGCTGTCAGTTTTTACAACATCGGCAACCGCTATCATACCGAGGATTTTGCCGTCTTTAGCAAAAAGAAGCGGCGTTTTGCCTTCTGCCGAGAGTTCCGCCGCCTGCTCTTTGAGTGCGTCGGAAACGGTTACTACTGATGAAATATACTTAACGCTGCCGCCGAGTATCTGCTCGCCGTTAAATTCTGCTGCGACGCCGCTGCCTGACATCGCACGGAACGCTGACACGTTTTTGCGCTCAACGTCCTGTTCCCCCGCGTAGTCGCAAATCGCCTTTGCAAGCGGATGTTCGCTCTTTGCTTCCACGGCAAAAGCGGTTTCAAGCAAAGTTTTTATTTGGGTATCATTTGCAGGAATAATATCAGTAACCTTTGGCTCGCCGTTTGTAACGGTGCCTGTTTTATCAAGAACTACAATGTCAGTTCTGCCCGTCTCCTCAATAGAAGCGGCAGTTTTGAACAGTATGCCGTTTTTTGCGCCCTTGCCGCTACCGACCATAACCGCAACGGGGGTTGCAAGTCCGAGCGCGCACGGGCAACTGATTACAAGCACGGATATTGCTCGCGTGAGTGAGTAAGCAAAAGTCTGACCTGCCGCCATCCACACGATAAATGTGACAAGCGCAATCAGCATAACAACGGGCACAAACACGCCTGCGACCTTATCGGCAATACGCGCAATCGGCGCTTTTGTTGCAGAAGCCTCGCTGACCGTGCGTATAATCTGCGAAAGGGTTGTGTCCTCGCCGACTCTTGTCGCGCGGCACTTAACATAGCCGCCGCAGTTGATTGTTGCGGCTGAAACTGACGAGCCTACCGCCTTTTCAACAGGCAAACTCTCGCCTGTCAGCGCGGATTCGTCGACAGCCGTTTCGCCCTCAATAACCACACCGTCAACAGGGATATGCGCGCCCGGGCGAACTGCAAAAATGTCGCCGCATTTGACATCGTCAACAGGAACCAATACCTCAGCGCCGTCTTTGACAAGCACTGCTGTCGGCGGCGCAAGGCTCATCAGACCTTTGAGTGCGTCTGTTGTTCTGCCCTTTGAATAACTTTCAAGCAGTTTGCCGACTGTGATTAGCGTGAGTATCATCGCCGCCGATTCAAAATAGAGGTGATGTTCCATCGGATTTGCGATAACAAGCACCACGCTGTAAATGAACGAAACGCCTGCGCCGAGCGCAACGAGCGTGTCCATATTCGGCGATTTGTGTATCACGCCGCGCACGCCGTTTACAAAAAACTTCCTGTTAATCACCATAACGATGGCGGCAAAAATCATTTGCAAAACGCTGATTGCCGTGTGTTTGCTATCAAGGAAGGACGGCAGCGGCCAGCCCCACATTGTGTGACCCATTGAGAGGTACATAAGCGGAAGCAGAAACACTACTGAAAGAATTAGCCTGTTGCGGATTTTAGGCGTTTCGGTATCCTTTAAGGACTCGGCAGAGACGTCGCGTTTTTCGTCGTTCACAACCTCTGCACCGTAGCCTGCCGCTACAACTGCGTTTATTATTTTTTCAGGCTCTGCGCTACCCTCAACGCCCATTGAGTTTGTCAGCAGATTTACAGCGCAGGAATCCACACCTGCAACACTGTTTACTGCTTTTTCCACCCTTGCTGAGCAAGCAGCGCAACTCATACCTGTTACCTTGTACTGCGTCATTTGTTTCACCTTATACTGATAGTTCAGACATATTTTACATTGTTAAGTTGCAAAAGTCAACAGTTTTTCATACTAAGTTAGTAGGAATTAGATACGGAGCGAGTACAGGCTCAAGGAATTCGCTGCGCTCATAAGGAACGTGCTTCGCACGTAAGGCTCAAGGTGTCGGGAGGTACTCCCCGATTAACGGGGAGATGTCACGAAGTGACAGAGGGGAGCGTCTGCGCTAGCAAAAATGTCACCGCAGGTGACAAAAGGGTGAGGCGCCGCTCCAAGGACCGCTCCCTACAAGTCTGGTATCTGGTATCTGGAAACCGGATACTATCTGAGCAATCTGTCCACCCTGCTTTTATACTTCTTTTCGTAGATGAATAAAAGGCGCGGAAACAGTTTTTCATAAAAAACAAAAACGAGATTAAACGACAGCGCAAACAGCGGTATCGACCACTTACCGAAGTCGTTATCAAACGGTATGCCAAACACAAACACAAGCAGCGCCTGCGACACACCGATACTCAAATTAAACAGCAAAAATTTGAGAAAAACTGACCATAGTTTTGGCAGTTTGTCAAATTTATCGCGTATAATAGTATAGTAACCGAAAAAGAAGATATAAGTCAGCACACACTCCTTATCAGGCAAAAAGAGTATGCCGATTATGCTGCAGACTGCGTATGCAGTGAGGCAATACTTCACGCCGACGCTCTCTTTGAGTATTATCATTATTAGTCCGCAGAACATCGGCGCGGCATAGCACATAACCCACATAACGCTGCCGAGGAACATTAACACTATCTGCAAAGCGGCAAACATACCTGCCACTGCGACTTGCTTTGAACGCTTCATAAGTCCTCCGAAAGATAAGTATTTGTCTATTATATTGGCGCTAAATTTTGTTTATTTTGTGAATTAATCGTAAAAAATTGTTCATATTGTATTATCTCTATTTACAATTTCAACAAAAAAATATATAATTAACTAAAGTTATTATACTCAAATACGAGGTGTTTACATTGAAAAAGAGTATATCAATACTGTTAATAATAGCAACCCTTTTCACAATGGGACTTGCGGCTTGTAAGTCGGACAGCAAAAACCAACTTGTTGAGGAAGGCGGACTTGAAGCCGCCGACAATCAGTTTGGCATAGAAGACGTTGAAGTAACAAACAAAAAAGGCGAAGTTGTAACCGACAAGAACGGCAAGGCTGTTACGACCGAGGTTAATGTAAGATACGAGCTTGACAAAAATGGCAAAACCGTTGCAGTCGTTATTGACCAGAACGGCGAAGATGTTACCGACAAGAACGGCGACCCTGTTACCTTAAAGAATTCAAGCGTTGAAATTACTACCGCCAAAAAGGGTGGCAAAAGCGATAAAACAACTGCACCCAGCGGTACAAAGAAGGCGTCAAGCACAAAGCCTACTAAAACAACAAACGCACCTTCGCAGAAGGGCGAAGAAACTACCGGTAAAGAGTTCACGACCCTCCCGATTGAAAAGGACAAAGTTCCGACAATCGCTGAGGCGAGAAGTTCAAGCAAGAAAAAGGCTGTAACCTTCTCAAGCAAAGACCAGCAGATTATCAAGAGTATGCTTGAGGTGCCGGGTCTGTACGAAAAAGACAGTTACGAAAACTCCGCAAAGGAAATCCCTGCTAACATTGCGGCTCACGTTGCGCTGTGGATGGTTGAGCGCGAAGGCTTTAATACAAAGTCATACGCTTCCAGCACAATCGCTCTTTACTTATTCTACTACTTTGGCAAAACCGCTGTCAACTTCAAATTAAATGTTAACGAAAAATCAGGCAACAAGAACATCACTTATAACGCCAAAAACGATTCGTTTACAGTAACTGCATTTGAGGGCAAAAAGCAGGATGTTGCTATACAGAAGATTGAGTATCTCGGCAACAATAACTACTACCTTGTTAAGGCAAACGTAACAGGCGCAGGCGGCCACAGCAAACTGTACGCCATTATTCAAAAGAACAAACTTGAAGCATCGCTCGGTTTCAGTGTTAAGGCGCTTAAATGGGAATAAACTTAAGACTTTATATAAAGGGCATAACCGCGCTGATTCTGTTAACGCAAATTTTGCAGAGAGCGGCGACCACGACGCTCTGCACGCGTTGCACACTTTAAAATATTAATGTTAAAAACCCCGAGAACATTGAGTTCTCGGGGTTTTTGCGCTTTCCGTTTTTTGCGGACAAGCAGTACCAACGTACAGCAAAGTCCGCAAGAAAACGAAATTCTGCACCTTTCTATAAAGTCTTTTGGTAAGTCTGTTTTCGGACAGTCTTTTTTGACATATTATTCAGTTTTTGTGACTATATAATGGGTAGTAAATCAACGTGGTGATTATATACAAAAAAGCGGTGATTTTTTTTACACATCGGCAATGCATTATATATTGTAAATAATATATCACTATGATATAATTATAAAAAAGGGGGGGCGTTATGGGTACGCATAAAATAACCAGATATTACACGCTGTCCGTGATAATTATCACTGCGATATCGCTTGTAAGTTGCGGTGTTGCGGCGTTATTTACATCGGTAGAAACTATTTTTGACATACTCTCATTTGCGCGTGCAGTAATAATGGTAATTGCACTGCCGCTACTGTTTAAAACGGTAGTCGGTTTTGAGCAAAACAAGTTTAAATCCATACCCGTTTTGCTGCTGCCGCTTGGGATATATTCTGTAATCAGAAGCGCATTATTTGAGTTTGCGTCTGCTGTTCCGACGGAGTTTGGATTTGTAATGTCGCAGACAATACGCCTTGCCGTATCCTCGGTATTGGCGCTGATAATTTGTATTTTTGCGCTGAAAACACCGATTGAAAATTATGCAGCGCTTTACGAGCAAAAGCACACGCTTGTATTTGCGAAAGAGTACAGACTGAAAAGCAAGTGGTGGTTCATAGTGGCAGGTATGTTAGCCGCGTCTTTTTTCACCTCTTTCGTAGGCACAATCGGCAATTACTTTGGCAACGTCGGTCACTGCATAGTGTCAGGAATAAATGTTATAATTTATTATCTCATCTGCTTTCTGTTTTTAAATGTTGCGCTTAGCAATATTGACAAGCACACGCGACGGCTGTTCTTGCCGAATATATTTTTACCTGTAATCGCCAGGCTGATATATACTGTAACTACATTAATCTACACGGTGACGCCGATTATGTCGCTGAATCAGATTTTAAGTGAATTAAGGGGCGGTAACCTTGCGCTTGCAACAATTTCGCTGTTATTCAACGCGTTATTGTCAGTATGCGAAATCGTAATCGTACTGCTGCTGTGCAAAAAGAATTTTGAATCGTACGAACAAAAAAATCAGGGTTTTTACCCTCAGAATATAAGGAGATGACCATATGAAAAACCACTTTAAAAAGGCACTTGCGATGTTTATTTCGGCAGTGATGATTGCAACTTCCCTGCTGATACCGACAGCCGCATTTGCTAAATCAAGCGACAGCAACAAAAAGGCTGAATACGTTGAGGGCGAAGTTATCTGCGTGCTGAATAACAACGCTACAAGCAGCCATTTGAAGGCGGCGAGCACTAAAACGGTTTACGGCAGCAGTTTCAGCCAGAAAGAGGCGTATAAAATCGGCTCTACACAAACCGTAATACTTAAATCAAACTCGCTCACCACTAAAGAGATGGTGGCTAAACTAAAGAAAAACTCCGCTGTAAAGTATGCTATACCAAACTATATTAAGCACGCATACAGCATTACAGACGACACATACAGCAACTACCAGTGGGCGCTTGACAATACAGGTCAGAACGGCGGTACCGCAGGTCTTGACACGAATGCAGACGCACTTTGGACGGACGCTGCAAAATCTGACAAAGACCCGATTGTTGCTATTGTTGACACAGGTATCGACAGCAGCAACACTGAACTCAAGGACAATCTTTGGGTTAACCCATACGGCAAAAAACTGCTTGGCAAAAACGGTAGGGACTTTACAGGAACCATTGATAACGGCGAGCCATATGACGACAACGGTCACGGCACGCACTGCGCGGGCATTATTGCTGCACAGGCTGACAACCAGAGCGGTATTGCAGGCGTTAACAAGACTAATGTCAAGATTATGGCGCTGAAATTCCTCAATCGCGACGGCGGCGGCGACCTTGAAGGTGCAATCGCGGCATACGATTATCTTATAAGAGCGGTTAAACTCGGTGCAAATGTAGTTGCCTGCAACAACTCGTGGGGCGGCGCAGGTGATTTGGAGGAAATGGAACTCCTTGACTCCATCTACGACGAACTGGGCAAACTCGGAGTAATCACATTTGCCGCTGCAGGTAACGATTCATACGACATTGACATTGATGAAGACGACCCTGACCCGATTGTTGACACACCCGCAGCCTGCCAGAGCGACTACGTTATAACAGTTGCGGCATCTAACGAGAAGGACGAACTTGCAGACTTTTCAAGTTTCGGCAAAGAAACTGTTGATATTGCCGCTCCCGGCGCAAACATTTTGTCTACAGTTTCATATAACTGCTTTAACCCTACAATTTATAATACAGACCAACGCGCGGCGCTGTGCAGTGAGTATCAGAACTACGACAGTCCCGTGAGCGCAGGCACATTCGGCTATCTTAACGACTCGCCTTACGACACCGAGGGCAGTTACGCAAAGTTCATTTCACGAAATTATGAAACAAGTTATGTTGACGGATTCGGCACTTCGGGAAAGGCGCTGCAGATTTCTCTTAACGAGAAAAAAAAAAAAAAACGCAGTAATATTTTGTACGTTTTTGAGGTTCCGTTTACGCTGGATGATGAAAAAACTGACTACTCAATCAGTATGGCTATGAAGGGCAACAACTATTATGAGTGCGAAGTTTTCGATGTTCCGGCAACTGCAACTATTGACGATGTGTATATGCAGCAGGAAGAAACCTTCCGGTTTGATGGCACGGATAAAGATAACTACTGGAGCTTCATTTCTGAAGATATCGAAACAAATCCTGAAAAGGATGAAGATGATCTGTTTGAAACAGAATACGAACAGGCAAAGGACAGGAAACTGCTTTTAGTTGTAACAACTACTAAAAACGACACGGTTGTCACTATTGACGACCTTGCAATCAGCAAGCAGGGCGCTGACTCAAACGACTTTGGCAAATTTGATTTTTACAACGGCACATCTATGGCAACGCCTTACGCAACAGGTGCGGCAGCGCTCATTAAGAACGCACGCCCTGACGCGTCAACTCTCGATATAATCAATATGATTAAAAGCACAGGCAGATACTCTGCGGCGCTTGAAGGTAAAACGCAAAACGCCAAAGTGCTGTCGCTCGACAGCATTGACAGTATCCCGCCAATGATTACCGACATTGCGTACAATAAGGACAAAAATGTCGAGATTAAAGGCTCATTCAGAGATATTACAAAGGTAACCGCAAACGGCGCTGAGGTCACACCGATTTCGACTTCAAACAACAGTATTGTGATTAAGGACAACAAGTACAGCACCAAAGCAATCACCGTTACTGTTGAAAACGCAGTCGGCTCTGACACTTTTGATACGCTGATTTCAAACAAGCCGGACTTTAAAACAATTGACGCCGAGGACGCTCCCGAAGTTGCAAACTCAGTTGCTCTGCCGACAGGCGAGGCTATCTACTTTGTTAACAGTTCAGGCGTTATAAGTATTGCCGAAGGTGAAGAAGATGAATCGCTTGAACTTGAGTTTGACGATGTCGGCTTGATTGACACAACAAATATCTTCAAGGGCGGCAACTGTTCTGTTACGACTGCCGCGTACCTTAACGGCGGCATTTACGCTTGCGTGCTGCACAGCATTTCAGGCTCATACAACGAGGGCAGCATTATCGGTTATGAAGCGGCGCTTGTTCGCTACGATATCGACAAAATGACCACAACCAAAATTGCAGATATACCTGATGAATCACTGAGCGGCGCAACGCTTGCAGTATATAACGGCAGCCTGCACCTTATCGGCGGCTGCGATTTCACCGACACATTTGAATGTACAAATTCGGTTTACAAACTCAGCGCAGCAAAGAAGTTTGTCAAGATGTCCGCTACCTTGCCTGAGGGCAGAGCAGGTGCGAAGTTTATGCAGTACAAAAACAAACTCATAGGTATGTACGGCATGAACAACAACGGCACTATGCCGGGCATAATTATCTTTGACGGCAAGACATGGAAAAAATCAAAGGTAACGCTTGACAGCGACGACGCAGTTCAGACTACGCTCAAGAACCACACAGTCAAAATGTTTACCGGCAACCTCGGCTACAGCAAAAACGGCTTGTTTGCAAACGGCTCGTATGTTTACGGCATTGGCGACTCGTTCACCTACAATGTTGACAACGATACAGTAACCGCCTGTGCAAACTCAGCAAAGAACACGCTTGACGGCGTAAGGCTGCTCGGCACGACCTGCGGCAGTTACTTTGTCGGTTTTGAGCAAAAGAGTGACGACGATGAAAAAGGCGGCGAAATGTCTATCGGCGCACTTGCAACAATTTTGGGCGACGGCTACTCATCTGAAACAGGTGCCGCGAGCGGTTTGTCGGACGACGAGAAAACAACCAAGGCGTATATCCTGAACACAGGCGCTGTTTATCCTGAAATTGACGTTTACAGCGAAATTACGCACGGCGAAGTTAACACCGAAGTTGCGGACAGTTATCTTTACGGCGACGCGGTTAACATCACGGTTACGCCTGACGCGGGCTATGCGATTACGTCAATCAAGGCAAACGGCAAGGTATTGAGCAAAAACTCAAACCGTGCAAGAATTGTAGTGAACAGTGCGGCAGTTGAAGTATCAAACACCTTTAAACTTGTGGCGTCACCGATTACAAGTTTAAAGGTTACAAAGGCAGGCACAAAAGTTTGCACGCTGACCTGGAACAAGGCAAAAACCGGCACAGGCTATCAGGTGCAGAGGTATGAAGGCGGCAAGTGGAAAACCGTTGCCACAATCAAAAACCTTAAAACAACCACCTACAAAGCGGCTGTTAAAGCAGGCACAACAGCAAAATACAGAGTTCGCGCTTACGGAACTTATAACAAAAAGACTGTTTACGGCGCCGCAACAGGCAAGAGCATCTATGTACCGAAAGCGCAGAAAATCAAATCTGCAAAGGGTGCAAAAGGCGCGTTCACCGTTACCTTTAACAAAGACGGCAACGCTTCGGGATATGTGATTGAATATTCAAAAACAAAGAATTTCAAGAAAAAGACGAGCGTTACAATCAAAAAGAACGCCACTGTCAAAAAGAAAATTAAAGTTGACACAGGCAAATACAACGTGCGTGTACGCTCTTACAAAAAAATCGACGGCAAAACAATTTACGGCGCATACTCCAAAACAAAAACCGTAACGGTAAAATAGCGGAAAGGAGAGTCGGAAGACTCTCCTTTTTAATTGTGAATTTGGCTACAGGCTACAAGCTGCAGGCTTTCGGATACTCGGCTTCGCCTTAATTATGGAGCGGCGGCCTCGACGCTCCCTACGGTAACGCAGGTAACACATAAAAATGGTATTTTTTTAAATAACGTTTTCCTATAGAAAATTATACTTTTAGTCTGTTACCTCTGTTACCTAAATGTATATCCAAGTAATGCTCTGAATGTTTGATTGTTAATTTTCTTTAATTTCACCTCTGCGTACCGTTTGAGGCGTTCGCTGAATTTGTTTTGCGCGAGGGGTTGCATACCGCCGCCGAGGCACCAGTTGCGGTACTCGCGGTAAATCTCTGCAGTGGGGGTTGCCGCGCCC
>ONXZ01000176.1 GCA_900321905.1 uncultured Eubacteriales bacterium | reverse complement strand
TATAAACTTGGCGACAACACCGCAAAGCGCGAGGGTAGATTGACTTTCAACCCGATAAAACATATCGACCCTATCGGTATGATTATGATACTGCTTTTCGGTATCGGCTATGCAAAGCCTGTGCCTGTTGATATGCGCAATTTCAAAAACCCAAAGCAAGGCATGGCGCTTGTCGCATTTGCAGGACCTGTTTCAAATATCCTGATGGCGTGGATTAGTTGTTTTTGCCTTTACGGAATTACCGCAGCCGGCAGCACAAGCACACTCCTCGGATTTGTAAGACTGTTTTTTATGTTTTCAATGTATATAAACATCTCACTCGGCGTGTTCAACCTTTTACCAATACCGCCGCTTGACGGCTCAAAAATCCTTGCGGCAATTCTGCCTGACAAGGTTTATTACAAGTACATGATGTATGAAAGATATGTTATGATTGCACTTATGCTGCTGTTGTTCACAGGTGCTCTCAGCGGTGTAATCAACGGTCTTTCAGACGTGATGTTCAAATTAATTTCAATCGTTCCTAAACTCATATTCGGAGATATTGTTTAATGGCAAACCCAACGTATAAGATTGAGGTGTTTGAGGGTCCTATGGATTTGCTTTTGCACCTTATCAGCAAGCACAAACTTAATATTAACGACATTCCCATAGTCGAACTTGTCAATCAGTATCTCGATTATGTTCGCCAGATGGAGGAAGCCGATTTTGACGTTGCCGGCGATTTTCTCGAAATGGCGGCAAGGCTTATTTACATAAAAACGGTGTCGCTTCTCCCGCGTCACGAGGAAGCGGAGGAGTTAAAGCGTGAACTCACAGGCGAACTGATTGAATACCGCGACTGCAAAATTATGGCAGAAAAACTGTCTCACCAGACAGACGGCTTCAACCGCTATGTCCGCCAGCCGCAGGGCGGTATGGTGAACTACGACTATGAGCGTTTCCACGAGGGCGAAGAACTGCTTAACGCTTATATTAACGTCGCAGGTAAGGCGCAACGCCGACTGCCGCCGCCGATTGATTCTTTCAAAGTTATTGTGGCGCGCAAGTTTGTTAACGTTGCTTCAAAAGTCCGCACGGTAATGCGTAAACTTTGGAGCGGCAAGAAAGTCGAGTTTATGTCGCTGTTTGACGGCGCACAGTCAAAGAGCGACCTCGTCGCTACGTTTCTTGCGGTGCTTGAACTTGCAAAAACAAAGCGCATAACCATAGAGGGCAGTATGCAAAACCCGACAGTACAGATTGTTAACGAGGTAGAAGAAGTTGAATAAAACAGACGATTATATATCAAAACTTGAAGCAATGCTTTTTGCAGCAGGCGACCCTGTTGAGGGTACAAAACTTGCAGAAGTGCTTGAAATCGACCTTGAAACCGTGACTAAAATGCTCGGTTATCTCGCCGCTATGTACGATGAGCGTGACTCAGGTCTTATGATTATCAAGATTGATAACAAATATCAACTCTGCACACGTGAAAAGTATTCCGAAGAAGTGCGCAAACTCCTTGAAATTAAAAAGAATACACCGCTGTCAAACGCCGCTTTTGAAGTTTTGGCGATTGTGGCGTATAATAAAACAGTAACAAGGGCGTTCATCGAGCAAGTCAGAGGCGTTGACTGTTCAGGTCCGGTGTCCTCACTCGTTCAAAAAGGTCTTATTGAGGAAAAGGGCAGGCTTGACCTCCCCGGCAGACCGCTTATTTATGGCACTACGGACAGATTTTTGCGCTGCTTTTCTCTCAATTCACTTGAGGATTTGCCTGACCTACCGCGTACTGAGGAGATAGAAAAAATCTCTAAAGATTCCTCGCAGACCTCGCTGTTTGACAATCAGCAAGAGGAGGAGAGAGAAAAAATACTCCAGACTACGGACGACAGAGAGGGGGATTAAATGAAAGTTTTTCTTATAATTCTTGCAGTTCTCGTCGTAATAATTGCAATAATCCTGTCGCTCTCCGCTGAATTTGAGGTCGTTTTCGACAACGGCTGGTCAACAAAAATCAGAGTTCTGTGGATTGAAAAGGATATTGAACTTTCCAAACTTCTCAACTTCATTCTTTTCCCTGAAAAAGCGGCTGAGGAGGCTGTAAAAGAGGCTTCCGAAGCAGAAGCCGAGGAAGAAAAGAAACCCGAAAAAGAAGAAGCACCTGCTGTAGATGAAAAAGAGGAAACACCCGCAGCAGAGCCTGTAAAAGAGGAAGTTGAGATTCCGCCGCCGGACGAGGAGCGCCACCTCTCCGATGAGGAAATAAAGCAAATAGTTGCTCAACTCGCAGAGGAAGAAGCGGCAGACGAACCTGCAGATGAAGCAAAGCCGAAATCAGAGTCAAAACCCAACTTTATCAAAAAGATTTGGCTTGAAGAAGGCATAGTCGGAATACTTGAATTTGTATCAAATCTGCTTGAAACTGCAAATTCTGCAATAACAACTTTAATTAAAGGTTTGCATATTTACTCACTTTATGTTAGAATGATAATCGGTGGCGGCGACGCAGCCGACATTGCGGAAAAATACGGCTCGCTTGCAGGGCATTACTATCCGCTTAAAGGCATAATACTCAATCAGATGAAGGTCGACCAGTACGATGATTTAATTGAGCCTGACTTCATCGCACCGCGTAGCGAGTACGAGTTCCAGATTATCGCAGGGCTTAACATTGCGCTACTGCTCAAAGTCGTGCTTCGCGCAGGCAGAGTATTCTTAATTAATATATTAAAAAGTAAGAAATCTAAATAACATTATATAAGGAGATATCAAGATGAAAGAAACACCGGTAAACAGAATTATGGAAAGCACACTTGAAAAAATGCGTGAGATGGTTGACGTTTCAACTATCATCGGCGAGCCAATGGTTACAGGTGACACAACCCTTATCCCTGTTTCAAAGGTATCATATGGCTTCACATCAGGCGGCACAGACCTCCCGTCAAAGCAGAATAAAGAACTGTTCGGCGGCGCAGGCGGCGGCGGTATTTCCATCACTCCTGTTGCATTCATCGTCATTCAGGACGGCAAGTGCAGAATGATGCAGATTAACAACTACACATCGTCTGCTGACCGTGCAATCGCAATGATTCCTGAACTTCTTGACAAACTTACAGAACTCCTTGACGCTAAGAAAAGCGA
This sequence comes from uncultured Eubacteriales bacterium, assembly GCA_900321905.1. GTDB lineage: Bacteria > Bacillota > Clostridia > Oscillospirales > Acutalibacteraceae > Eubacterium_R. Next base: position 639 of record ONXZ01000176.1, on the reverse strand, counting down.
TGAGGCAGCACCGGAAACCGCAGAATAATAACAATAATCACCTGCATATTATTAGCAGGTGATTATTTTGTTAAAACGGTTTTGTATTGCACTGTGTTTTATACTTATGATACCGCACTGCCCGGTTTTAGCAATGAGCGGTATCAGCGCGGCGTCTGTTGCGGTGACCGACGCTTATACAGGCAGGGTGCTGCTTTCGGATAACAGCAACGCACAGCGGCCAATAGCGTCAACCACTAAACTTATGACCTGCCTTATCGCTTGCGAAACAGGCGATATGCGCGAGGTTGTGACTGTTACTGACGAAATGCTTTACGGCACGGAAGGCTCATTGATTTATATCAAGGCGGGGGACAGAATAACTATGCTTGACCTTGTCAAGGGCGCAATGCTTGCTTCGGGTAACGACGCGGCAAACGCAATAGCCGTACATATCGGCGGAAGCGTTACGGCATTTGCGGATATGATGAATCGTCGCGCTGCGCAAATCGGCATGAAAAACACCCATTTTGAAACTCCGTCAGGACTTGACAAGGGCAATCATCGTTCAACTGCTTACGATATGGCTCTGCTCGCGGGAGAGGTCGTCAAAAATGAAAAGTTGCTGCAAATTGCATCAATGACTGCAGCACAAATCAC
>ONXZ01000175.1 GCA_900321905.1 uncultured Eubacteriales bacterium | reverse complement strand
TAACTTACTCTGCATACGACACGGTTAGCGAAACGATGTGCGCCATCAAGGAGTATTTTCCCGGCGACCTCGCAAAGCGCCTGAAAACTAACGCCGTTGTAGTTAAAGACGGCGACGACAGACAAAAAAATATCAAACTGTACACCTCGGGCGAAAAGAGTTTTATTGAGGAGGCAAAGTCGCTCAGCAAACTCAAAGGGTGCAAAAATATTGTGCAGTACAAAACGTTTTTTGTTGCAAACAACACCGCGTACCTTGTTGAGGAATACCTCAGCGGCTGCAACCTCAAGCGTTACATCGCCGCACGTTTTCCCGACGGCAAAATGAATTATGAGAGCGCGCTCGCCGTTATTACTACGGTTGCGCAGACACTCATTGACGTGCATGCAAAAAACATTCTGCACGGCGATATCTCGCCCGAAAATATATTCGTCACAAGCGGCGGCGAAATCAAATTAATCGACTTCGGCTCGGCGCGTAACTATATGGTTAACGACACCGAGGGCCGCACACTGTTTGTAAAGCCCGGATATGCGCCAAACGAGCAGTATTCCGCAAACGGAAATATGGGGCCGTGGAGCGATATCTATTCACTTGCGGCTACGTTTTACTACATTGTGACGGGCGTCAACCTCAAACCGCCTAAGGAGCGTATCTTTAACGACCAGACCGTGCCGATACACGAACTCTGTCCCGATGTCAGCCCTGCGGTGTCGGCGGTTATTCATAAGGCGCTCAGCAACAACCCTGCTGACAGGCAGCAAAATATTCAGCAGTTTATCAACGAGATAAATCTTGCCGCTAAAAGCGGTGACGTTCCTGAAGAAAACGCTCTTCCGTGCGTTAAGATTATCGGCGGTCCGCCGGCGAGCGTTGACACTGCCGGCGGCACGGTGTACACCGACACGGTGTTCATCAAACCCGGCGTAAACTACACGCTTGGCAGAGTGCCGCACATGAACGCAATCGCAATTGACGGCAACAGTAATCTATCAAGAGCGCCGCATTGCTATATACGGTATAATCAGGACGAAAACTGTTTTGAGATTATAGACGATTCAACCTCAGGCACGTTTGAGTATGCAAAAAACGCCGCGGGCGTATACGATTTTGCACACAGCCGACTTGTCAGAGGTAACACATACAAGTACCCCGCCGGCACAAAAATGCTTTTGGGGGACAAATTTAAAACACTGATTGAACTGACTATGCAGGCAGGAGGTGGCAATTAAAAAATGAATAAAAACAACACACCTGCCCCTGCAAGGCGGCAGATAATCATTGAGGACAGCAGCCTTGATAAAACAGGCTCCGTCAGTATTTACGAGCAGCCTACAGAGATTGTCGCAGCCTCTGCTTTGACGTCGCAACAGGGTGCAGGCGCAAACCTTGAAACCACCGAAATGCTCAACTCCGTAACGCAGTATTTTTCGGTAGGCTCGTCCATCAATATCGGCAAAAGGAAGTCGCAGCAGGACTCAGTCGCTCTGTCAAATAACGACTACGACGACCCCTGTATCAACAACACCGTTTACGGCGTGCTGAGCGACGGCATGGGCGGACTGAACGGCGGCGAGATTGCAAGCGCGATTTGTACAGCGCGTATGATGGAAATGCTTGAAAACGCCGATATAAATAATTTTTCGCAGTATATAAAGACTTGCTACAACTCGATTGACAGCGAGATTGCCGCCCTTGAGGACGAGAACGGCGACCCGCTCGGCGCAGGCGCAACAATGATAACTTTTTTTGCACAGGATAACAGACTTTGCTGGGCGTCAGTCGGCGACAGTCATATCTATCTTATCAACAAAAACGGTATCAGCCGCCTGAACCGTGAGCATAACTATATGCTGCACCTTATGGCAAAAGTTGAAAACGGCGAAATCACGCCTGAAGAAGCAAACAGCGACAAACAAAAAGACGCGCTTATAAGTTTTATGGGTATGGGCGGACTGTCGCTAATCGACGTCAGCGAGTCGCCGCTGGTTATCGAAAAGGGAGATATTGTACTTGCCTGCAGTGACGGTATGTACAGGGCGCTCACTGACACGGAAATTGAGCAGACTGTACGCCTCGGCGCAAACGACGTGCCTCTGCTTGCAAATATTTTAATCAACAAAACACTTGAAAAACAGCGTAAATATCAGGATAACGTTTCAGTTATCATCGCAAAAAAACTATAGGTAGGTGAACAGTTATGAATTTAAAAACTTGCCCAAACGGTCATTTTTATGACGCAGATGTTTTTGTGGCTTGCCCTCACTGCAGCAATTTAAAACCTGCAAACAGCGGCGCAGCCCCGCAAGCGCCTGCGGTTATCGGCGACGAAACAAGTGCGCCATTTGCACAGTCGGTTGCAGATAATATAAGTTATAACGAGAACACTCAGGCGCCGCTTTATGACGAGGTTAACAGTAACGCACAGCACGTTGATTACGATGAGCACGTCACAATTTCAATAGACCCGAGCAGGAGAGATGAGCAGGCGTTTCAGCCTGTCAGCGCACAGCCTGCGTTTGAAAGCGAAACTATTGACGAGGATGAAAAAACCGTAAGGTACTTTGACGCAATACATTCAGAGCCTGTCGCCGGCTGGCTTGTCTGCATTGACAGCGTGCAGAATGTCGGCGCTGATTTCAAACTCAAAGTCGGTATGAACTATATCGGCAGGAACGAACAGGACGTGCGTATTGAGGGCGACCTCGCAGTTTCAAGGCGCAAGCACGCCGTAGTGGTCTACGAGCCTAAAAAGAATGTGTTTTACGTTGACCGCGGCGAGTCACAGCAACTGACTTATCTTAACGACAGCGTTGTGCTTGCACCCACAGAACTCAGCGCAAACGACGTTATTCAGGTGGGCCGCACAAAACTGATGTTTATTCCGTTTTGCTCCGATAAATTCAGATGGGACGACATTCTTTTAAAGGAGGATAACAATGGTTAATGTAAGATACAGGAACATTTTTCTGTTCATTCTGCTGAGCATTGTAACGCTCGGAATTTATCCTCTTGTTGCGTATTGCATTATGGGCGAGGAAGTCAACGACATCTGCCGCGGCGACGGCGATAACAATATGTTTTATCTTCTTGCGGCGCTGCTGGGCATTGTCACACTCGGTATCTACCCGATTATTTGGTACTGCAAGGCGATGAACAGACTGTGCAACAACGGTTACAGATACGGAATAACCGTACGTCACACAGGCACGGAATTCCTTTTGTGGTATCTGTTCGGTATTCTTCTTTTCGGCGTTGGTCCTATCGTTGCGCTTTGCCTGTTTGTCAGCGACCTCAACCAGTTTGCGAATTTGCAGACGGCTTATGGGAATAACTATGTTCAGGATAATCAGGGTTATTATCTGCAAAACGGCGAACAACAGTATTACGGCGAACAGCAACAGTATTACGGCGAACAGCAGCAGTATTACGGCGAACAGCAACAGTATTACGGCGAACAGCAGCAGTATTACGGTGAACAGCAGCAGTATTACGGAAACGGCGGCGAAAACCCTGCCGACTATGGCGAAACCGATACTTTATCACCTGCGCCGACACCTGCACCGACCTCTGAGCCGACATCTGAGCCTGCACCTTCGGAAGGCAGCGTTATGTGGCTTGGCGGCGAGTACACGGGATATACGTTCCCGGTTAAGCCGGACACCGAGGTAATCATCGGCAAAGACCCGAATCAGTCGAATATCGTTATCGGCAAGGAGCACGCAACCGTCAGCAGAAAGCACGTCGGTATCAGGTACGACTCGTCAAACGGCAT
>ONXZ01000174.1 GCA_900321905.1 uncultured Eubacteriales bacterium | reverse complement strand
TTATTGCCGGCAATTCTGACAGTTTCCGTCTGGCTCATTGCGCCCTGGGTTACAACAGCCATATCGGTTGTGCCGCCGCCGATGTCAATTACAAATACGCCGTTTGGGTGAATCGGGTCAATACCGCAGCCAAAAGCGGCGCAAAGCGGCTCCTCAACAAGGCACACAGAGCGAGCGCCTGCGCTGATAATAACAGATATAAGGGTACGTTTTTCAACATCAGTTGCAAGCGCAGGAACGCTTGCTACAACACGCGGACGGAAAATGCTCTTTTTAATAACACGGTCAATAAAATATTTGAGCATTTGCTGAGTGAGCGAATAGTTGCTGATTGCACCGTCTTTGATAGGTTGCTCAACCTCAACGCCCATCGGCTCCCTGCCCTGCAGATAATATGCGCGTCTGCCTGCGTAAAGTATTTTTTCAGTTTCTGTATCAAAAGCAACGTAACTCGGCTCGTTAATCACAACGCCCTTGTCAGGCACCGCGATTACGATTGAACTTGTGCCGAGGTCTATGCCTAAATCGTAACCAAACATAAAATTTCTCCCTTTGGTCGAAATAGTATCCAGTATTCAGTTTTCAGCATCCGGCAATGGATGGGCTTCGCCCATACCCATTATAATCAGCCGTGTGCAACACCCGATAGGCTGGAAACTGGTATCTGGAATCCGCTAACTGGAATTGTAATTATTATATTACAATTCCACATCATTTTCAATAAAATATTTCAGTGCGGAAAAACGGCGCGATTTTTTGTCGTTTTCGACCATTTTCTGTATGCTCTGTTCGTTGCCGACAAGCACAAGCAAGTTCTTTGCACGGGTGAGCGCCGTGTAAAACAAATTGCGGTAAGCAAGTTTTTGCGGCGTGCCGAGAACAGGCATAACTACAGCGGTGAACTCGCTGCCCTGGCTTTTATGCACGGTCATAGCATACGCAAGTTCAAGTTCGCGAACGCTCTCACCCGAATACATAGCCTCTTTGTCGTCAAATCTGACTTTGAGCAGATTGTTCGCCCTGTCAATCGACAGCAGTATGCCGATATCGCCGTTAAACACGCCCTGTCCGCTCTCGCCTGCGCGAAACCAAGGAACATCGTAGTTGTTCTTTATCTGCATAACGCGGTCGCCCTCGCGCAGAACAAAGCCGTTATTTTTAATCTCGGTTTTATTTTTGTCAGGCGGATTAAGACGTTCCTGCAAAATTTTATTTATATTCTGCGTTCCGACTTCGCCAACCCTGCTCGGGCAAAGCACCTGTATATCGCTCATAGGGTTTAGTTCGTAGGACGCAGGTATACGCGCTGTCACTAAGTTCGCAATCTTTTTTGGTGCGTTATATCTGTTATCCTCCCTGAGCAGGAAGAAGTCTGACTCAATACCGTTGTCAAAAACCGGCATTTCGCCCCTGACAACTCTGTGGGCGTTAGTGACAATACGGCTTTTCAGCGCCTGACGGAAAATTTTATCAAGCGTGATAACATCAATCAAGTCGCTGTCAATCAAATCGCGCAGCACGTTGCCTGCGCCGACGGGCGGAAGTTGGTCCTTATCACCGACCATAATGAGCCTGCAGTGCAGAGGAAGCGCGTCAAGAAGCGCTGAAAACAGCGTTATATCAACCATAGACAACTCGTCAACAATAACCGCGTCAAAGTCAAGCGGATTGCGGATATTATGCGTAAACACTTGTGAGCCGCCGTCCTCATTGAACTCAACTTCAAGCAGACGGTGGATAGTCTTTGCTTCAAAGCCTGTCAGTTCTTCCATACGCTGTGCGGCTCTGCCTGTGGGTGCGGTGAGAGCAACCTTGAGTCCCCTGTTTTTCATCAGAGTTATTATGCCCTTTACCGTGGTGGTTTTACCTGTACCGGGTCCGCCGGTAAGAATAAGCAAACCCTTGTTAACCGCTATTTCTATAGCGCTGCGCTGTTTGTCGTCAAACTCAATGTTGTTAGCGCTTTCAAAAGCATATATCTCGCTTGAATAGATTTCGCTCTGCGTTGGCGGGAACTTTATCATAACCTTGATTCTGTCAGCAACAGAACTTTCTGCAAGATAGATTTCGGGCAAAAACAGGAATTCCCTGCCGTCAATCTCCTTTTGAACAAGCATTTTATCCTCAATGCAGTTATCTATTGCAATTTCTACATAGTCCTGCTCGCAAGCGAGGAGTTCGCACGCAGGGGCAAAAATCTTGTCGCGCGGAATACAGGTGTGTCCGTTGTTAAGGTTATGACGCACAACTTCGACAACACCTGCCTGCGCCCTGTAATGATACGGCGGCTGCTCGTCAAGATTGTTAAAAATATCGTCGGCAGTGTAAAAGTTAATGCCTGTCGCAGTGCCGACAAGAACGTAAGGGTTAGTTTTAACAATATCGAGCGCGTCACTCTTGAAAAGTTTATAAACTTTGAGCGCCTGATTTTGTGTGAGTCCGAGGGCGGTAAGACCGATTACCGCTTCACGCGAAGCAAACTGCGTTTTGAAATTTTTGCTTATTTCGCGCGCTTTTGTGCGGCTTATGCCTTTGATTTCAGCAAGGCGTTCAGGCTCGTTTTCAATAACGTTAAAGGAATCAGCGCCGAAGCAGTCAACAATCTTTTGAGCAGTTGATGTGCGTATACCCTTGATAATGCCTGATGACAGGTAGCGGAGTATACCGCTGACATCCTCGGGTAGCGTCTGGCGCACGGTTTCGGCGCGGAACTGACGCCCGAAAGAAGCGTGAAAATCCCAGTGACCCTCACACTCGACATCAGTACCGACAGCCATCTGACCGACTGCGCCGACAACGGTTACGCCCTCGTCGCCTGTATTAATTTCGGCAACACAAAAACCGGTATCCTCGTTGTAAAAGGATACCTCCTCGACTGTTCCCGTTATTCTTTCAAGCACTTCGTTTTCCATAGGTCTTATTATATCATAATAAAATATAAATGCAACGAAAAACGAGCGGTTATTCGCCCGTTTATGTATAATACTTATCTTTACCCATTATCCACTTTTTAGGATTCTCATCAATATACTGTAGGTGATAGCAATAATCATCTTCATTGCGGATAATATGGTCATTATAAGAGCGTTGCCATAAATCAAAACAACATTTCTTGTTTGTCATCCGTTTTTAGGTTGACACATACTTGGCGACAGTCGAATTTGTAGGGGACGGCGCCCTCGACGTCCCACTGTCATTACCGTTTATTTCAATGATAAAATGAACGTGATTGGGCATTATTACGAATGAATTAACACATATATATTTGTAAATATTGTTCATTTTAAGTATTTCACTCTTAACTGCATTTCCGTAATCAGTTAAAAGCAGTTTCGGGACGTCGAGGGCGCCGTCCCCTACAATCGTGGAAAGAATACACTGCATATCTTTAGTGCCTATTGTAATGAAATACGCACCATTTTCTGAATAATTATAGTCTTTTAACCTTGTAGGTTTTCTGTTTTTCTTTTCCATATTAAAAATAAAACATATCTTCAAATTTGATGTCGAGGGCAACGCAAATAATTAGTGCCAGCTTTGCCGTCGGGCAATACTGTCCTGTTTCAATAGAGCTGATTGTGTTGCGCGATACGCCAACCAAATCCGCAAGCGCCTGCTGCGATAGACCGTGAGATGTTCGTATTGCTTTAAGATTGTTTTTTAATATAAGTTTTTCGTCCATTATCACGCAAGCCTCACAAAATTAATAATTAAAAACACAACTGCAAGCACAAGCTCAACAACGCCGAAAATAAGCTCATGAGTCTTTTTTCTATAATA
>ONXZ01000173.1 GCA_900321905.1 uncultured Eubacteriales bacterium | reverse complement strand
ACTTTACCTTCGCCCACTTTGACGAGTGCTGAAACAGTCCTTTCGGGTGCTTTTTGATAAAATCTTCGTATTCCTGCAAATTATCATTATTCACTCTAACAATCATAACTTATCTCCAAAATTTTTATTCATTTTATTATAACACATAATAGCCGGTTTGCAAATAGTTTTTAATTATTATTTAATTACATTAATTTGTTGCATTTTCTGCTAAATAATGTTAATATATACTATATACTGTATTTTGGGGCATAATATCCACGAGGTGGTACGATGTCTGATAATACAGATGAAAAGGAAGAAGTACAGGACGAGCAGTCCTCTCCGTTTGAAACAGGCTCCATTACTGTTGAAAAAAGCGGTCATTTCATTCATTGCCTTACAGTAATCGGGCAAATTGAAGGGCATTATATTCTTCCCAGCCAAAACAAAACTACAAAGTACGAACACGTCATCCCGCAACTTGTCGCTATTGAGGAGAGTAAGGAGATTGAAGGTCTGCTGATTATTCTCAACACAGTTGGCGGCGATGTTGAAGCAGGTCTTGCAATCGCGGAACTGCTTTCTACTATGAAGACGCCCACAGCGTCACTTGTGCTCGGCGGCGGCCATTCTATCGGCGTTCCGCTTGCAGTCAGTTGCAAAAAGAGTTTTATTGTCCCAAGTGCAACAATGACAGTTCACCCTGTGCGTATGAACGGCACGGTGCTGGGCGTACCGCAAACGCTGTCTTATTTTGAAAAAATGCAGGACAGAATCGTCAGGTTTATTGAGACGAATTCGGCAATCACAGCCGACGAGTTTCGCAAACTTATGATGAAAACGGGCGAACTTATTATGGACGTCGGCACAGTCCTCGACGGCGAGGACGCAGTTGAGTGCGGACTTATTGATGAACTCGGCGGACTTTCAGATGCGCTCGGGTTCCTTGAAGGCGTGATTGAGGTGAGCGAAAGTGCTGCACACAGTAGTTAGTTTTGACGATATTTTTTATGATAACCGCGATTTAGCACAAAGTGCTACGCCGCGTTCCACCAATCCGTATGACTATATACGCAAGGGTTGGTTCCTCGATAACCTAAGTATATACAGGGGGCTTAATTATGGCAATCTTAAAAGCGATTATTCAGGCGATTTTGCAGGTGATATTCACAATTCTACCGCTTAGTGCATCGGCTCATTCGTCAGCGTATCACGAGTTCGCTCACACCGCTGACGGCACAGTATCTGCGCTGACAGGTATTGTACATATAGGCATCGCAGTCGGTATTATCGCAGCAAGTTATACTGTATTTCTTCGTCTTATTAAAGAGTGCGTCGGAACATTTGGCGATATGTTCTCAAAAAGGCTTAAAGGCAGTTCAAAACGTCCTGCACGCAGATTTTTTTACTTTACTTTAATTTCGTTTGTGCCGCTTATTCTGTGGCTGATTCCGCTTGGCAAGGCTGGATTTTTATTCACGGTTTTACATAAAACATCGTTCAACGGCACACTTCTTGACGACGGCGTGTTCCTGCTCATCACAGGCGCAGTGCTTCTTGCAGCGGCAAAGCAACTCACCCTCTCCCGCAACGATAAGGACGTAACACTTGTATATGCAGTTATAGTCGGCGTGGTATGCGTTTTAATTGTTCCGCTTTCAGGTTTCACTCTTATCGGGCTTATTTTCGCACTGCTTATACTCTTTGGCGTATCAAGACGTCCTGCACTGCGATTTGCGCTCACAATTTCAGCGCCGGTTTATCTTGTAATCGGCATTGTTCAGACTTGTATCGGCGAGTCAGTCGGCTGGGCTGAGGGCATTATTGGAGCAATCCTCGGCGCGGTGCTTTCATTCGTATGCGTTAAAGTGCTTCGCTTCATTATAAAGAATGATTATCTCAAATTTATAGCAACATATGATTTGGGCTTTGGTTTTCTGATTGCGGTTATCGGAATTTTCCAACTTGCGCTCAATTAACAAACAGGAGTAATAAAAGGCATTATGGCAAATAACACTAAAAAAACTGCACCGAAAAACGGTGCAAAAAAACAAGCGCCAAAGCGCCCGTCAAAACCGTCAAAGGCGGAGAGGGAAGCTGCGGAACTTGCTGAGATTAAGAAAAAAGAGGACACTGCCCGCATTGTCAGCATTGCTATTTTTGCAGTGTCTATGCTTTTCTTCTTTATCGCAGTAATCAGCGGCGACGGCGTGTGGCTTGTGCTTCACAACATTTACATCGGTCTTTTCGGCTGGTTTGCGGCAATTATCTTCCCGATACTCTGTATAGTGTATTCGGTGCTGTTCACGCTCAAAAAGCCTGACAAAAATATGACTTATGAAGTCGTTTCAATCGTAATACTCGTTATTATGATTTCGGCTTTTATACATATTGTTGAGAATACAAACGGCGCAGTCTTTTTGCAGACAGTCAAGAGCGCATACCTCAATGCCCCCGTTGAGTTTAACGGAGGTTTCTTCGGTGCGGTTATCGGTTGGCTGCTTTTAACACTCGGAAAAGCGCCTGCTATAATAGTTGACCTTCTTGTAATTCTTGTGGACATTATGCTTCTCTCAAGAGTTACAATTAACCAGTTTATTAAAAACACTGCAAAGCCTGTCAAAAAAGTTTACGAAAAGACAGCGCCTATTATTGAAGAACGCCGTGAAAGACGTCAGCACCGTATGATTGACGTTCCGCTTGACGACGAGCCGCCTCGCAGTTATAACGGCGATGTTGTTGATAATCAGGACAAATCCGACGACGAGGACAAACTCGGCGACGACGCAACTGCTGATATTATCCGCGAGATTAACGCCACAACAAAGCGCCACCAGAAGGAGCGTACAGGCTCACCAAAGAGCATTGATGAAATTGTTGCTGACGCAAGCGAGGACAAATCTAAGAAAGAGAAAAAAGATAAGGCAAAAGAGGACAAGCCTGACGTTGTGCCTGATTTTGACGTGTCTGAAAGCGATATGCACGCCAAGGTTGAGGAATATAAACTTCCGCCTATCAGCCTTCTCACCACTGTTAAGAAAAAGTCTGCACGCGATGTCAGCAACGAACTCAAAAACAACGCTCAACTTCTTGTTGACACGCTCGCTTCCTTCGGCGTTTCTGCCGAGATTACCGATATTTCACGCGGACCGACAGTTACACGTTATGAACTCAAACCTGCCGCAGGCGTAAGAATTAACAAGATTGTTAACCTCTCAGACGATATTGCGCTCAATCTCGCAGCAACCAATGTGCGTATAGAAGCGCCTATTCCCGGCAAAGCGGCAGTAGGCATTGAGATTCCGAATACTGTCAAAAACACTGTTTCAATGCGTGAAATCATTGATACAGACGAGTTTGAACGCCAGAAGTCGCTCATCTCCGCAGGTATCGGCAAGGATATCGCAGGTAACATTGTGTTCTGCGATATCGCAAAAATGCCCCACCTTTTAATCGCAGGTACTACAGGTTCAGGTAAATCTGTGTGTATGAACTCAATTATAGTTTCAATCCTTTACAGGGCAAAACCTGACGAGGTTAAATTCCTTATGATTGACCCTAAAAAGGTTGAGTTCTCAAAATATGAGAATATTCCGCACCTTCTTGTGCCTGTTGTTACAGACGCTCGCAAGGCTTCAGGTGCGCTCGGCTGGGCAGTCAGCGAAATGTTAAAGCGCTATCAGGCGTTTTCAGACACAGGCGTGCGTGATATTGAGGGATACAATAAGTTTGTCAAAAAGCACAGCGATATGGAGCCGATGCCTAAAATTGTTATCTGTATCGACGAACTTGCCGACCTTA
>ONXZ01000172.1 GCA_900321905.1 uncultured Eubacteriales bacterium | reverse complement strand
CGCGGAGATACGGAAAACTTGACGACTCTGATACGTTTGCCCTTTTTTTCAAGTTCAAGGCGTGTGTGCTTGCCGTCCGAAAGCGGTGTAAGCGCAACAATCTTCATATTATACACGCCGAAAACCGGGCTCGGATTTTCCGCCCCGTAAGGTTCAAGCACAGAGATATTATTGGCTAAATCAAGGTTAATATAATGCGGTGAGAGTTTGCAGTCAATAACAAGTTCCTGCGGTGGCATAACCTCATAGTTTTTATACGCATATTCATTAATATGCTGCCTGAAGAGGTCAATATTATTTTCATCAAGTGTGATACCTGCCGCCATCGGGTGACCGCCGTACTTGATTAAATCGTCGGTACAAGCGCTGATTGCGTTGTAGATATTAAATCCGTCAACAGAACGCGCAGAGCCGCGTGCAACGCCCTCATCGTCAACGCCGATAATGAATGTCGGCTTGCCGTAACGTTCAAGAATATGGCTTGCAACAATGCCGATTACACCGTGGTGGTAGCCCTTGCCGGCAATAACGATAACACGGTCTGAAACAAGGGTCGGATTTTCTTTAATCTGCTGTTCAATGGAATCAAGAATATCCTTTTCGACAGACTGGCGTTTTGCATTTTGCGCGGAAATCTGCTCATACTTTTCCTCGCACAGAGCAGCGTCCTCACAAACTAAAAAGTCTACCGCTTCCATTGCGCTGCCCATTCTGCCCATAGCGTTAATGCGAGGGCAAAGTTGAAACGCAACGTCGTTTGACGTAAACTCCTTGTCTGAAGTATTGCGAAACGGTACAAGCGATGTTCTCGGGTCGTGGTTAATTTTATTAAGCCCTTGTTTGACAAACGTCCTGTTTTCACCCACAAGAGGCACAACATCAGCAATAGTACCGATTGCAACAAGGTCAATGTATTTGTCAACAAGCGCCGCGGTGTTATCTTCGCTGATTGCACAAATGAGTTTGAACGCAACGCCCACGCCGCAGTATTCCCGAAAATCGAGTTCGTTATCTTCGCGGTGAGGATTGACAACCGCTTCCGCCCTCGGCAGGGTATCGCTGAGTTGGTGGTGGTCTGTAACAACAAGCCGCATACCGAGAGTGTAGATATACTCGGCTTCGTCAATAGCGCTGATACCGTTGTCAACAGTAACAATCAGGTTAGCGCCCTGATTGCGGATGTATTCGATAGCGTCACGGTTTAAACCGTAACCCTCGCACTCCCTGTCGGGAATATACGCAAAGACGTCTGCGCCCTCGTCTTTAAGAAATGAAAGAAGCAGCGCAGTTGAAGTAACACCGTCGCAGTCGTAATCGCCGTAAATGCAGATTTTTTCGCCGTAATCTATTGCGTCACCGATAGTGAAAGCCGCTTCCTCCATATCCGCAAACTTATACGGCGATACTGTTTCATAAGAGTCTGAAAGGAATTTGGACGCAGTTATATCGTCGTCCATACCCCTTGCAGTTAAAACATAGGCAATCAATGGGTCAATATTAAATTTTTCGCTAATATCAGTAGCGCGACTTTTATCCGCCTGGCGGACTACCCATTTTTTATGTGCCATTATGAGTTTTTATCTACCTTGTGGAATTTTTTGAGGTTGCCTGCCTTTTCTGCACGCTTTGCAAGCACCGCTTCAACGTCTTCAATAGTGATATTCTGGTCTGCCATCATAACAAGAGTGTGGTAAATGAGGTCACAGATTTCGCCAACAGTTTCCTCCTTAACGCCGTTTTTGGCGGCAATAACCATTTCGGTCGACTCCTCGCCGACCTTCTTTAAAATTTTATCTATACCCTGCTCAAACAGATAGCAGGTATAAGAACCCTCCTCTTTCGCTTCACGGCGAGCGAGGATAGTTTCATAATCATTTCTTATATAGTCCATTGTTTTATCTCCTTAAAAAAGCAGGAATGATTGCCCGTGTGGCACGCGGCGCCTGTCTGGATAACTCTGACAAGCAGGGTGTCGTCGTCGCAGTCGCCTTTTATATCGACTACTTTTTGCAGATGTCCTGACGTTGCGCCTTTGTTCCAGAGTTCCTGACGTGAACGCGACCAAAACCAGGTGTATCCCGTTTCAAGCGTTTTTTGCAGTGACTCACGGTTCATATAAGCGAGCATAAGCACCTCGCCCGTCGAGTCCTCCTGCACAATCGCAGGGATAAGTTCTGACTTTACAAAATACTTGTCTAAATCTATTTGCATACTTCAATAGCCTCTTTCAAATCAAGTGTTCCCTTGTAAATCGACTTGCCGCAGATTGCGCCGTAAAGCCCGCTGTCGCGCAGGGTGATGATATCACCGATATTGGTAACGCCGCCTGACGCCGTTATGTCGCAAGACACAGCGCCGTTGAGTTCAGTAAGTTGCTCAAAGTTAGGACCTGACAGCGTGCCGTCTTTTGAAATATCGGTGTAAATTATTGTTGTAACGCCCATATCCTCCATCTGCTTTGCAAGGTCAATGAAGTGCGTGGTTGAGCCCTCAGTCCAGCCCTCTGTTGCGACAAAGCCGTGCTTTGCGTCAATGCCGACTGCAATAAGTGTGCCGAACTCCTTAACCGCTTCGCGCACAAGTTCAGGATTTTTGAGTGCAACAGAGCCGAGTATAACGCGGCTTATACCGTTTTCGGCATAATAGCAGATATCCTGCATAGTGCGTATACCGCCTCCGATTTCAACCTTGAGCGACGTCTGATTTGCAACGTCAACAAACGTTTTTGAGTTAACTCGCTTCTTTTGCACAGAGCCGTCAAGGTCAACCATATGAATCCACTGAGCGCCTGATTTAACAAAACTTTCTGCAGTCTGCAAAGCGTCGTCAGCGACCTGTTCAGCGGTTGAAAAATCGCCCTTGAAAAGCCTGACGGGTTTGCCGTCAATTATGTCGATTGCGGGGAAAATCAGCATTATAAAACTCCTTTTGTAGAAAGAACTTCGCCGCTTTTGCTCGGTGCTACTGCAATTTTAAGCGCATGAGCCACAGCCTTGAATATCGCCTCAATCTGATGGTGAGCGTTCTTGCCGTAAGGCACGTCAATATGCAGCGTGATACCTGCGTTTTCTGCAAAAGCACGCCAAAATTCCTCTGTTACAGCAGTTTCAAAATCGCCGCAGAGTTCCTGCTCAAAAGTAGCGTTAAACACAAGGAAAGGTCGGTTTGAAATATCAAGAATAGCCTTTGCAAGGCTCTCGTCCATAGGCACGGCAAAACTGCCGTAACGTGTGATACCGCCCATATCGCCGAGCGCTTTTTTAAACGCCTGACCAAGCACAATGCCTGTATCCTCAGCGGTATGGTGAGTGTCAACTTCAAGGTCGCCCTTAACGTCTACATCAAGTCCAAATCCGCCGTGAACGCCAAACGCTGTGAGCATATGGTCAAAAAAGCCGATACCTGTGCTGACTTTAACATCGCCGCCGTCAAGACAGAGCGAAATTTTTATTTGTGTTTCTTTTGTATTTCTTTCAACAGTTGCGTTTCTCATATAATTACCTCTATTCAAATCTTACTTTGATTGAGTTTGCGTGCGCTGTCAGACCTTCGCTCTCTGCAAGGCAGATAATGTCGTCCTTAGCGTTGCGAAGTTCAGCGCAGGTGTAATAGATAAACTGCGTCTTTTTGGTAAAACTTTCAACAGACAGCGGTGAGAAAAACCTTGCCGTGCCTGATGTCGGCAGAACATGGTTTGGACCGGCGTAGTAATCACCGAGAGGTTCAGGCGACCAGTTGCCGAGGAATACCGAACCTGCGTTATCAACCCTGCCGATGTATTTAAGCGGCTC
>ONXZ01000168.1 GCA_900321905.1 uncultured Eubacteriales bacterium | reverse complement strand
GCAGGGTTTTTGACAAGAATAATATTGACTTTATGCTCGCCGTCGCCTGCGTCAAACTGCTCCATTCTGCCAAATGCGCCGTCAAAACTCTCAAGCGCGGAGATAATTGTTTTGTTGTCAAGACCGAGCGCGGACAGAGCGCACGCGCAGCCGATAGCGTTGTACACATTGTACGCGCCGCCGATGTTTATTGTAACATCCTGCTCGTCGCCGCCGAGGTTAGCGCGGACTGTAGAACTCGCCTGTTTGAGTTCCTTAATCTCCGTCACGGCAAAATCAACGTCAGGGCGCTTGTAGCCGCAGTTCGGGCACTCAAATCCGCCGAGGTGACCGTAGGTGTGGTACGAATACTCATACTCGTGCTTGCAGAAAATGCAGTATTTTGCGTCGGAAATCTCAGACGGCTTTTGCATAACGTCAAACGGAACGTTAACGCCGAAAGTGCGCAGTTTGTTTGGCACCTCGCGCGACATTGAGTACGTCAGCGAGCAGTCAGCGTTAAGGCAAACAGTAGCGTCGGGCAGGTTTTTGACCGACTCTTTAATAGCGTTGAGCGTGTGAGTAACCTCGCCGTAGCGGTCAAGTTGGTCACGGAACACATTTGTAACAAGTATAACGTCGCCGCGAATGTAGCGTGAAACCTCTTTAAACGCGTTCTCATCACACTCAACAATAGCGTATTCCTTAGTCGCCTTACCTGTAATGGTTGAGTTCATAATAAACGCCGCAGTTACGCCTGTGATGAGGTTTGCGCCCGATTTGTTGATAAAGTATGACTTGCCTGCTTCCTTGAGTCCCTCCTCGATAATACGGCAGGAGGTCGTTTTGCCGTTAGTACCTGTGACGATAATAACTTTAACATCTTTTGAAAGATTGGTCAGCACGTTGCGCTTAACTTTGAGCGCCACTTTGCCGGGCAGCGTGGTTGCACCCCTGCCCATTTTTTGCAGTATAAATGTAACGAGTCTGCACGCAATGCAACTTAATAAAACTCTCATTTAATCACTCCTGAATATGCTGTGAACTATTTATCTTTTTTATTCTAAACTATACATATTTTTTAGTCAAGAGATAATTGACAAT
Organism: uncultured Eubacteriales bacterium; assembly: GCA_900321905.1. GTDB lineage: Bacteria > Bacillota > Clostridia > Oscillospirales > Acutalibacteraceae > Eubacterium_R. The sequence continues at coordinate 2,803 of ONXZ01000168.1, read as the reverse complement.
TTGAGAATAAAGTAGGGGCGGAAATCATCCGCCCGTAAAGATATGAGCTATGAGTCGTGAGCTGTGAGTTTTAGGTTACTCGCTGCGCTCGGACAATATAACATAACGGGTCGTCGAGGACGCCGACCCCTACAACATTCCAAATGCGACAAATATTCAATCTAACAACTAAAGGGGAGGGCGTGGAAGCCCTCCCCTACATTATTTTGTCGTTTTTGCTGATTTGACTGCGCTCCATTTGGAGTAAACCGGCTTTTTGTTTACGATTTTATACGACCTTATGCGGACATAGTAAACCTTGTTCGCCTTGAGCTTTGCAACGCGCTTTGTGGTTGCCTTTGCGCCGGCCTTAACGGTCTTTTTGCCCTTGGTGAACTTCTTGTCGGTAGCGCACTGAATCTGATAGCCACTGACGCCCTTGATCTTCCTCCAGTTAATTCTTGCTTCTCCTTTGCCACCATTCACTTTGATAATTGTAGGAGTCTTCGGAATTATATAGAAATACAATCTTGTCTTATTTTTTTTGCCTTTTATATTAACAGTAACCATATGCTTTCCGATATTCTTTCTGTCTTTTGGCATTGACACTGTATATTGGCTGTTCGGCAGAATATTGCCTTTATTGTCACAAACAATACATTTCGGAGTTACGGCTTTGCCGTTGAAAACATATCTTTCTTTTTTCAAGCGGATGTTTTTGGGATGAGTTACTGATAATTTTATGTTCTGCGGTATGTTATTTAGATCATACGGTTTTGATGTGCGTGCCTGAATAACAAACTTTCGCACTAACATAACATATTTATAAAAAGCATCGTAGTATTTACCATTAGACAAATCGCCAACAAACTGATTACTGATGTAAGTCAATCCATAATCCGTTATCGCGTGAATGCCGTAACCACAGGTAGATATGTACCAATCGCGACCCGACATATTAATTAACATCAAACAACCATCGTGGTTTGATCCATAGCCATAACCATTATTATCATAATAGTCATCAGCATAAACCATTGGGGTTTTACTACCGATTGAATTCGTAGTAACAACAACGATGTCAAACTTAAGTTCTTTGGATATTCTTTTCTGTATATCCTTGAGATAATCACACTCATTGTATGACATTAAACCAGCATTGTCAACAAGCAAGCTACCCTTTGCAAACACAAAAATCCCACATTCAGTTATTGTGCTGAAAAGCATAACAAATGCGAGTAACAAACTAACTGTCTTTTTCATAATATCGCCCCTTATAATTGATAACACGATTATATCACAGAATGTCGCGATTGTAAAGTAGGGGCGGGTCTCCGTGCCCGCCCGCATATATCACCTTTGCGTAGCAAAGATTTCATCGTGAAACGATTTCATCAAACTTGTTTGATTTCATCGCGCCTTGCGCGATTTGATTTAAATGAAATCTGCCTGCGGCAGATTAGACCGCGAAGCGATGTGGGCATCGCTCCCTACAAAAAAACGGGAGGGCGTGGAAGCCCTCCCCTACATATCAAACCTTATTGTTACTTCTGTTCTGTACGCTCTGCCGCCTGACTCATAGTGCTTGTCTGTGAAGGTGAAAGTGCTGCCGTCGCCGCTGATTCTTTCCATCATTTTTTTTGACACGCCGTAACCCATACTTGGGTCAGTATAATCCCCTTTGCTCATATGAATGTTGAGTTCAACCTCGGGATAATTATAAATCATTGTGCCGAGGTCGTATAGGTCGGTTGTTGTGTCCGTGTCAACGGTAAGAGTAATATTTTCTTTGTCGTTACGTCTGCGAACATCTTCATCAAAATCGCCGAGGGGAGCAAAAACATTGCACCATTTGCCGATTTTTATGCTTTGCAGTTCAGGCGCGGAGCCAAACACGCTTTCGTCGCCCGTTGTGCTCAGATTATCGGGGAAAACCACCTCTTTAATCGGGCAATCTGCAAACGCACCCGCCGCAATTAGTTGGTCGTCATTTTTAAACTCAACCTTTTCAATATCCGTATATGCAAACGCGTATTCGCCGATAACCTCCTCGGTAACAGTTATATCCTTTTTATTGCCTAAATAGAAAACTATTTTTGATTTGCGCCTGTCGCTGTAAACAAAGCCGCCTTGGGCTGTATAATCAAGTTCTTCTGCAAAGGTGATTGTTTTGAACTTATCCCTGTTCTTTGCGAGGCAGTTGAAAAATTGGGCAGGTTCGGTCATACTTGTTTCAAACACAACCTTTTTGCCGCCGAGCGTGGCAGGAACAACGATATTTTCAGACGAAAAATCGTATGACTCAACAATGCTGTAATCACCGTAACGGTAGGGGTAGTAATTATCGGAGCCTTCCTTTTGCGCATAGTAACCCTCAAAACCGTCAATGCTGAAGTGAGCGCGCTCCTCTTCCTTGCCGTCATTACTGCCGACGTAGACAATGCCAAGGCTCTCCTCGCGGCTGCGTTTCTCGCCGTCATAGTGCAGAGCAACACCGCCAAACGCAACAGCGCCTGCAAGCAGTATGCAGATAACGGAAGTCGGAATCGCCCACCACGGTGCTTTTTGCGTTTCGTCATCACTAAGCCACAAAACTACGGCGTTGGCGAGCGACACTGTAATCACAGTAGTAGTGGCATAAACAGACGGCTCGTCGCAGAGAGTGGCAATCGACGCCGAGCATAAAATGCCGATTACAAAAAATATTACAGAAAAAACTATACTTGCGTTACTTTTGTTTTTTGCAAGTATTATGATAAACAGCACAAGCTGCACGGCGGTTACGGCGAGAACGATCGGAGTAATAAAAAATATAGCAAACCCT
>ONXZ01000170.1 GCA_900321905.1 uncultured Eubacteriales bacterium | reverse complement strand
CCGCTGCCGTTTTTATCATTCGGTCTGAACGGGTCAATTCCACCGTTGCGGGGATAGCCCAGATACATAGGCTCCGTACCGATTTCAAACGGGTTTCCCTCCTCGCCGAAAATGATTTCCGTCAGATTTTTGTTATTGGCGAACATATTCTCGGATGAAGTAATGTGAATGGGATCATTTTTAACTTTACTCAAGTCAATTTTTGAAACGCCCGTATTGCCCATAAAGCTACTCATAAACTCTACATCGGCAAAGTCAAATCCATCCAGCTTGATGGTCTGCAGGCTTGCGCAATTATAAACAAAAGTAGTTACGGATTTAATAGCGCATGTGGCTGCAGGATAGCCGGATGTTCTCTTTCCGTTTGCATCGAATTGAACTGTTCCGTAGCCGCCGATGTTCACAACGTTGTCATTAAGTCCGGCAAAACTAAAATTAGAAATATCAAGTGTCTCAAGTTTTCCGGAGTTGATGAGGCAGTCAAAATTACGGCATTTAGTGGTATCCCAGCCGGACAGGTCCAAAGACTTTAAATACTTGTTTTTGAGGTTCTCGGTACCGTCCATAATATCTTCGCCGCGAGAGCCGGTGTTCATACCCCAAAACGCATAAGCCATGTTCTCACACTGAGAAACGTCGAGGTTCTCAAAATTCTCGAATTTGGCAAGATTCTTTAAGTTGCTGAACCAGCCCGCAATGCTCTTGGGGGCGATTTTGTCCTTGAAGGTGACCTTACGAATAAACTCGCCGTTATTGGAATCTTTGCGCCACGGCAATCTATTTGCTTCAGCCGTGTTGGCAGGATTCCACTGATTATAGTTCCATGTTTTGGAAGGTCTGCCGGTGCTGTCGAATGTGTATGTAGTCGTTACATATTCGATATCGGCAAAATCAGTATAAGGACCTTTGTAGTAGTTAGCGTCCCTGACGTTCTCATTTTTAAAAACAAGCTCCAGATTTTAATTTTGCTTGTTGGAAGTCTTGCCCATGTCGATATAATTTAAGAAAGCATAGATGTGACTACCGGTCGCCGCTTCCTCACCACCGTCATTAAGCGCAGATAACAGACCGTTATCTGAAAAAGACGCCATAATGCTAAGCGGCATTAAAAAGCTGGACAGTATAGCAATCACCAGCAATACCGGAGTAAATCCTTTCGACATTTTTTAATAAATTTGTTTTTAAACATAGAATCACCAAATCCTCTTTTATTAAAACACCAAATAGCGTATTTTAAATATTTTATACATTATAACAGAAATCGACAGTTGAACACAATTGACACATACAACAAAAAAGTATTTTTAACAGAGAAAATTTTACATATATTTATGAATAATGCACAAAAACGATTTATACAACAATCGTCTTTAAGCAATATCGCAATCTGAAACAGACAAAAAATTGTCCGGATAAAAAAAGACCTGCCTAAGCAAGTCTTTTGGTGCGGGTAACAGGACTTGAACCTGCACATCGGAAGATACTAGATCCTAACGCTATCGCTACCTCCGTGAACGGTTCATAAATCTCCCTGTTTTCGCACTTATTTCATAATGAGATTATACCACTTATCAAACGGCTTTACAACCCTTATAAAACAACTTTATAAAAACAATAAAAAGGGTTATTAATAAAGATAAGCAAAAGTTAATTATACATATTCTTAGGTTTTATATAGTACAACAAAGTTATAATAAAAGAGATTGGCGAGCGCCAATCTCTTTTATTATTAATCTTGTTTCAAGTTTTCGATAATATTATCGTCTTTGATTTTGTCTGCAGAATAAAGCAGCGACATAAGAATAATAACAAATACTGCAAGAATTGCTGAAAAGTAATATTGCCAGTTTGTTGAAAACGGTATCTGTGTACCCTCTGCGTTAGATAGCGCGTAGTACATTAACGCGTGAAGTCCGATGCTGAGCGGCACTGACCATACCAGCGACTTTGCGCCGTAACGCAGGCTCTCAACGTAAATCATTTTCTTAAATCCCTTTGGCGTAACGCCCACGGATTTAAGCATTGCGAATTCCGTTTTTCGCTCATTCATTGAGTTTGAAATGGAATTGATAATATTGATAACCGCAATCAGCGTAATCAGCGAGACAAAGCCGTAAATAAATACTTTCATAATTTGGAGGACGGCGTTAATCGCCTGAATATGCGAAGTCGTATCCACTATTTCGCAGGCTATTCCCTTACTTTCAAAATATGACTCTGCAGCTTCCATAGCAGGTTTGTAATCTTTAACGAAAATATTAAACACACAGCCATTTTGTTCAACGGGAAGTGACGAAATAGCATCCTCGGGAAGTATGATTGAGGGGTAATTCATATACTTCGGCAAAAACAATCTGCCATTGTACTCTTTATCTGTAATAAAGCCCGCAGTTACGTTAAAATCACGCTTAATACCGTCTTCACCCGTGTTTTCGTCAATCTGGGTGATATAACACGCAAGCGTTTTGCCCACGGCATCTGCCGGAAACGCCGGATAGCTCTTATGCATTTTACCTGATGCATCCGTAACCCTGTTAAAAATAATCCCTTTTAAGCTGCCCTTGTTATGATAACCCTCGGGTTTTTCGCCAAGAGTTTTGAGATAGTCGTCAAATCTATCGTTTTCCATAACAAAAACATAGATGCTTTTTTCTTCGCTGTTGTAGGCACTTTTTGCGTTTGCAGTTAATAAGTCAGTATTCTTCAGAGTACTGTTTGTCTGCAGATACGAAACGCAGTCGTCAATGTTTGCGCCGTCAAAGTATTTCTTTATGGCATCCTTGTCCTCAATTTTTGCGTATACCTGAAAATCGGCGTTCTGCTCGCCCGTTTCAAGCTCCACCATAGAGGTAAAAAGCTGTGAGAAATTAGTAACCGATATAAACAGCACCACGCTCATAACAAGTGCAAAAACTATTGTTCTGCTGCGTCTGCCGTTGCGCTTAAAGTTCTTGACCGCAAGCTCGCCTTCAAATCCGTAAAGCTTCTTTGTCAGCTTGGAAACGCGCAGGCGCTTTGCCTTCTTAACCTTAACGGTGTTTGTCCCTTTAATTGCGTTAATCGGCGTCGTTTTTGACGCGCGGCGCGCGGGAATATAACACGAAATAAAAATTGTAAGTGCGCTGATTAATACCGTTCCGAGTAAGATATACGGGCTGAAATGCACCTTAAGCGTTCCCTTAATCGGTATGGCAATAGTTGTGAGGAACGCGCTCTCAATGCTCTTGAAGGTAATCGCCATACCTATAAATCCCGCAATTATTCCGAGCGGAATTCCTACTAAACCGAGTATAAATCCCTCAAAGTAAATTGACGAGCGCTTTTGCTTTTTAGTCGCTCCCACTGAGGCAAGCATACCGAGATAGCGCTCGCGCTCCTGATAAGACACAGCAAAGCTATCGTAAATCATAAACACGGAAGCAAAAACGATTACAGCAAGAATAATGCAGGTAAAAATTTTAACCGTTCTTATTGTACTGCTGCCTCTGTTTACGCCCGAATAATCGAGTAAATCGGTATTATAAGAGATATTATTTGCGCCCGTTTTCTTTTGCAGCGCTTCGGCTTTTTCATAAAACGATTTGTCAAGCGTTTTATAACTAAAGGTTATATATGATACGGTTTCGTCAGTATTGGCCGTAACGCCGTCGCATTTGTCAAAAAAGCTGACATTGCCCTCGGCAATACCGCAGATTGTGTAATCCTTAAAGTATTCTTTTTCCGTGGCATAATCTGTGCAGTAAATGCTGACAGTTTCGCCGACCTTCCAGTCAAGTTTGTTGTTTTCAATATACTTATCGGTAATAAGAAGGTCGTTTTTGCTTTTC
>ONXZ01000211.1 GCA_900321905.1 uncultured Eubacteriales bacterium | reverse complement strand
TGCCGCTTTGTGATTTTAGTCACATTAACAAGCGGTCTTTCAACCCACGAGCGAAGCATACGCTTGCCCATAGCAGTTTTTGTGTTATCAATCACCCACAAAAGCGAATGATTTTTTTCGCCCGTCATCATTGAACGTGTAAGTTCAAGGTTGCGTCTTGCGCTGATATCAAGCGACATAAAGTCAGTTTCTTCATAAAACTCAACTTCGCCCGGTGTTTCAAGTTCATCGGTTTTTTGCGTTTCACGAAGATAGGCGATAACCGCACCGAGCGCGCTGACAGCCGCCTTGCTGTGACCTATGCCGAGGGAGGATATCTCCTCACGCTTCATTGTTGAAAGTATAAGGTCTGTAGCGGAGTCGAAGTCGAAATATGTATCCTCAAGAGAGGAAACAGAAGCGTTAAGCCTTGTATCGGCAAACTTTTGCACGTCGTCAAAACCTGCCGCTGCGGAGTTTATAATAATTTCTTTTGGCGAATAGGTTGAAAGTTGGTCAATAATCTTGCCCTGCATATCATCGCCACTTACAACCGTAATGCGAAATTCGCCGGTTGACACGTCAGCAAAGCAAAGACCTGTTTCATTAGCGCTTCTGCAAATTGAGCAGAGATAGTTGTTAACGCCGTCGTCAAGCAGGCTGTTTTCAAGCACAGTGCCAGGGGTGATAACACGGATAACCTCACGCTTAACTATGCCTTTTGCTGCTTTAGGGTCCTCGACCTGCTCGCAGATAGCAACTTTGTATCCTCGTGACACAAGGCGCGAGATGTAGTTATCTGCACTGTGGAACGGTACGCCGCACATCGGCGCACGCTCGTCCTGACCGCAGTCCCTGCCTGTCAGCACGAGGTCAAGTTCCTTCGCCGCAACTTTGGCGTCGTCAAAAAACATCTCGTAGAAGTCACCGAGGCGGAAGAACAAAATCACGCCGGGATATTCTTTTTTAATCAGAAAATACTGTTGCATCATCGGCGACAGTTCGCCCTTTTTCGCCATTTTAATATCCTTTCAACTTAAATGCTTTTAATGACAGCCCCCGCAAGTTGAGCAATCGTGTGTGCAATCCTCAGGTGCAGGCGGCTCGCAAGTTTCAGGGTCCTGACCCTCAAAGAACAGACCAATCATAGAACTGATGTACTGTGCAACCTGCTCCATTTCAGAAGCGGCTACTGAATAGTTCATCATATTAGGTGTCTGCATAACCTCGTTGTACTGTGTCTGATATTCAGTCTGCAGTTCGGTAATTCTGTCCTTGTCTGCTTCCTCGCCCTTCTGCATTTCCTGCTGAAATTTAAGCGAGAGGAGTTGCAGTTCCTGCATCTTCTTCTGAAGTTCCTCGTCTGCGTCGTTTGCCTTTGCGCAAGCCTGCAGTTTGATAAAACGTTCATCTTTCTGAATTTCTTTTCCGAGTTCACGGAGTGCTGTTTCTAAACTCATAATTATTTCTCCTTTGAGTTAATTTACTAATTCGCCCTTCAAAACGAAGGTAAGCGGCTCAATTACTTTTAAGTTTTGGAAGGTGCCGATGAGCCTGTCGTCGCCCTCAAATTCTATAATCAAATTACCGTCAGTACGGGCGGCAAGATAATTACCTCCAAGTTTGCCCCTGCCAACAACATAGCACTTAAAGGTTTTGCCTGCGTGCAGTTTCATATTCTGTGCGGAGATTTCCTCCTGCGTCTTGAGTATCTGCGCAAGCCATTTTGCCTTTTCTTCGTGCGGCACAGGGTCGTCCATTTCTGCGGCAGGAGTGCCCACTCTCGGTGAGTAAATAAACGTGAACAGTCCTGTTGCCTTGACCTCCTTAATAAGTGACAGCGTGTCGAGGAATTCCTCATACGTTTCACCCGGGAAGCCGACTATAATATCGCTTGTGATTGAAAGCGAATCGCCCATAAGTTCTTTAGCGTAGTTGATAAGCGACAAATACTTTTCCCTCGTGTAGCCGCGATTCATCGCCCGAAGCACACGGTCGTTACCGCTTTGAAACGGCAGGTGCAGGTGTGTTGCAACCTTGTCGCAGTTCGCCATAGTTTCGAGCAGTTCCTTTGTGCAGTCCTTAGGGTGACTTGTCATAAATCTTATGCGAAAGTCGCCGTCAATGCCATTGAGAAGCCTCAGAAGTTCTGCAAATGTAACTCTCGGCTCAAGGTCTTTGCCGTAGGAGTTGACGTTCTGCCCGAGCAGCGTAATCTCCTTATAACCTTCGCTGACAAGTTCCTTAAATTCAGCCACGATGTCGCTGACCTGCCTGCTGCGCTCCCTGCCCCTTACATAAGGCACAACGCAGTAGGTGCAAAAATTGTTGCATCCGTACATAATCGGAAGCCACGCTTTGCTGTCGTTATCACGCTTAACAGGTATTCCCTCTGCAATAACGCCGTCAACGTCAGGCAGTTCAAAAACTCTTTTGCGCCTTGTCATCGCCTTGTAAAGAAGTTCGGGCAGTCTGTGAACAACGTGAGTACCGAACACAAGGTCAACGAACGGAAAACTCTCGTGTATTCTGTCGGCAATGTGCTTTTGCTGCATCATACAGCCGCACAATGCAATGACAACATCGGGGTTTGCAAGTTTGTACTTTTTAAGAGCACCTACATTGCCGAAAACTCTGTCCTCAGCGTGCTCGCGCACAGCGCAGGTGTTAAAGATAACAAGTTTAGCCTTTTGCCTGTCGTCGGTAAAAGCGTAACCCATCCTGTCAAGCATACCTTTGATATGCTCGCTGTCCGCAACATTTTGCTGGCAGCCGTAAGTCACTACGCACGCAAGCGGCTTGTCCGTATATCTCTGCGCTAAAATGTCCGACACCTTTTCGCCGTATTCACTTTGAACTTCAAGTTCTTCT
>ONXZ01000166.1 GCA_900321905.1 uncultured Eubacteriales bacterium | reverse complement strand
CAGCCTCGTCCATATTGTGAGTGATAAGAAGGATAGTAATACCTTCTTCACTGTTGAGTTTCATCACAGTGTCAATAACCTCGCGCCGTCCGCTTGGGTCGAGCATAGCAGTAGGCTCGTCAAGCACAATGCACTTTGGGCGCATTGCAATAATGCCGGCAACGGCTACGCGCTGTTTTTGACCGCCTGAGAGTTTTGCAGGCGATTTTTCGCGGTATTCATACATACCAACGGTTTTAAGCGCTTCGTCAACACGGGTTCTGCACTCCGCACTCGGCACGCCGAGATTTTCCACGCCAAAAGCGACATCTTCCTCAACAATAGATGACACAATCTGATTATCGGGATTTTGAAAAACCATGCCTATTTTGCGGCGAACATCAAAAATTGAGTCGTCAGGCTTTGTTTGCATTCCGTCAACGGTAACTGTGCCGTTTTGAGGGAATAGAATACCGTTTGTGAGTTTTGCGATAGTCGACTTGCCCGAGCCGTTGTGACCGAGGATTGCGGTAAAACTGCCTTCCTCAACAGTCATATTAAAATTTTGCAATACCTTGACTTCATGTTTAACATTGGGGTCTTTGTCGTCCTCAACAAAATACGAAAAGTCAACGTTTTCAAATGTAATTAAATCCATAGTTTGTTAGTTTATTCGCTAATCGGACACTCATCGGCAATCCATATTGCAGTAGCTCCGCAAGGCAGAACGCCGCCGCTTGCCGTGACAGGAAGTCCGATTTCGTCTGCGGAAGTTATGCCGCCTCGTTTTTTAGTAATAACGTCATCGAGTATATATTTCATCACAGATGAAGAAAGCCCTGTAGTATAAGAATTAAGGATAACGCACAGCGGCTCGTCTGACAGCACTTGCTCTGCAATAGTCATAAAATCGTAAATGCTGTCTTCAAGTCGCCAGACCTCGCCGCGCGGTCCTCTGCCGTATGACGGCGGGTCAAGAATTATGATATCATAACTCTTTTCACGCCTGATTTCACGCTGAACGAACTTTATGCAGTCGTCAACAATCCAGCGGACATCACCTTCTGACACGCCGCTTGCCTCTGCATTTTCTTTTGCCCAGGCGGTCATACCCTTTGAAGCGTCAACGTGTACAACAGAAGCGCCCTCTTTAAGGCAGGCAACAGTTGCCGCACCTGTGTAGGCAAACAGGTTTAGCACCTTCACTTCCTCCCTGCCGCTGTTTTTGATAACATCGCGAACAAAGTCCCAGTTAACAGCCTGCTCGGGAAAAAGTCCTGTGTGCTTGAAACCCATTGTCTTGACGTTAAACGTCAAATCTTTGTAGCGCACCTGCCATGCCGCAGGCATACGTTTAAAGACGTTCCACTTGCCGCCGCCGCTGCGAGAGCGCAGATACTGAGCTGACGGTTGCGCCCAGAGCCTGTGCGATTTTTCACTTTTCCAGATTACCTGCGGGTCAGGTCGAATAAGTATCTCTCTGTTCCAGCGTTCAAGTTTTTCGCCTGACGAACAGTCAATAAGTTCGTAATCTTTCCAGTCAGTTGTATATCTCATATTGATTAACTCAAGCGTTCCTTAACTACCGCTGCAATATCGTTGCCGAGTGCGGTGATGTGGTCAATGTCCTTACCCTCAAGCATTACGCGCACGAGAGGCTCTGTGCCTGATACGCGGACAAGCACACGTCCGTCGCCCATAAGTTCCATCTCCGCCTTCTGCGTTGCGGCGATAATATATTCATCGTTATTGTATTTCTGCTTACCCTCAGGCGACACCTCAACATTGATGAGTACCTGCGGATAAACTTCCATAACAGAAGCGAGTTCAGACAGTTTTTTGCCCGATTTAACAACAGTTTCAACAAGTTTTACGCCTGAAAGTTCACCGTCACCTGTGGTAGCGTAGTCAAGGAATATAACGTGACCCGACTGCTCGCCGCCGATGTTGTAGCCGTCTTTGAGCATTCTCTCAAGAACATAGCGGTCGCCGACAGCAGTTCTTGCACAGTTAATTTTATGCTCGTCACAGAATTTGAAAAAGCCCATATTACTCATAACAGTAACAACTGCAGTATCCTGTTTGAGCGTGCCTTCCTCTTTCATACGCTTTGCGCAGATTGCGATAACCTTGTCGCCGTCTACAAGTTCACCGTTTTCGTCAACAGCGAGCATTCTGTCAGCGTCGCCATCAAATGCAAGACCGAGGTCAAGACCTGCGTCCTTAACAAATGCCATAAGTTCCTCAGGGTGAGTTGAACCGCAGTCATGGTTGATATTTGTGCCGTCAGGTGTGTCAGACAGCATAATACATTTTGCACCGAGCGCTGTAAAAATCTCTTTTGCACATACAGAAGCAGAGCCGTTTGCGCAGTCAAGCGCAATACGGAGTCCGTCAAAGCGAACGTCCGCAGTGTTTACAACGTGTTCGATGTAATCGTTAATCGCCTTTTTAGACGACAGTCTGTTGCCGACCTCACCGCCGATTTTAATTGCAGGCTTTTCTGTGCCGTCAAGGATAATTGCTTCAATCTCCTCCTCAATAGCGTCATCGAGTTTGTAGCCCGTCTTTTGAAAAATTTTAATGCCGTTGTACTCGCAAGGGTTGTGAGAAGCGGAAATCATAATACCCGCCTCGCACTCATACTTGCCGACGAGGTAAGCGACAGCAGGTGTTGGCACAACGCCTACGGAAAGAACGTTGCAACCTACGGAACAAAGTCCTGCGGTAAGAGCCGCTTCAAGCATATCGCCTGACGCTCTTGTGTCCTTACCGATAAGCACAGTCGGCTTTGCGCTCTTTGCTTCTTTTAATAAAACTGTTGCGGCTGCAGAGCCAATCTGCATTGCAAGTTCGTTGGTTAAGTCTTTATTTGCAATGCCTCTTACGCCGTCAGTACCGAATAATCTACCCATAGTTGTAGTCCTTTCTGTTATAAATCAAGTTTGATTTGCGCTGAATTTGTGTTGTTTGCGTTGAATTCAATACCGAGGTGTGCGTAGCCTGCAGGGGTTACAACCCTGCCGCGCGGTGTGCGTGCAAGAAAGCCGATTTGCATAAGATACGGTTCGTACACATCCTCGATAGTCACGCTCTCCTCGCCAATAGCGGCTGCAATAGTTTCAAGTCCGACAGGTCCGCCGTTGTAATTCTTAATCATAGTTGTGAGCATACGGCGGTCAATCGCGTCAAGACCGAGTTCGTCAATATCCATACTCGACAGCGCTTCCTGTGCCGCCTCTTTTGTGATAACGCCTTCGTAGCGGACTTCGGCAAAGTCACGCGAGCGTTTGAGCAGACGGTTTGCAATACGGGGCGTTCCGCGTGAACGGCTTGCAATCTGCATTGCGCCTTCGCTGTCAACGGGGATTTCAAGAATTTTTGAGGAGCGGCGGACAATCTCCGCAAGTTCCTCGTTAGTATACATTTCAAGCCTTAAAATAACGCCGAATCGGTCACGCAGCGGTGCTGAAATCTGACCTGCGCGCGTTGTAGCGCCGATAAGAGTAAACCTCGGAAGCGAGAGTTGAAAACTCCTTGCGGACGGACCTTTACCGATAATAATATCAATTTTGCCGTCTTCCATAGCAGGATACAAAATTTCCTCAACCGTTCTGTTAAGGCGGTGAATTTCGTCAATAAACAGCACGTCGCCGCTCTCGAGGTTTGAGAGTATAGCAACAAGGTCGCCCTGTTTTTCAATCGCAGGACCTGAAGTAATGCGGATGTTGACGCCCATCTCGTTAGCGACAATGCCTGCGAGCGTAGTTTTGCCGAGTCCTGGAGGACCGTAGAGCAAAACGTGGTCGAGCGCCTCGCCGCGGCGTTTTGCCGCCTCTATGTAAATTGACAGATTCTCCTTCGCCTTCGCCTGGCCGATATAGTCGGACAGTTGTTTGGGGCGCAGAGAATTTTCAATCTCTGTATCTTCAGGGGTGTATTCGGGAGCAGCA
>ONXZ01000165.1 GCA_900321905.1 uncultured Eubacteriales bacterium | reverse complement strand
CTTTTGTGACAGTTGCGTGCTATTATAATCTTGTCGCCCCGACTGCATACAGCGTGAATTGCAGCAAGTATACCGACAGTTGAGCCGTTAACAAGCATATATGAGCGCGGGCTTTTATAGTGTGTGCTGAGCCTGTTTTCAACGTCGAGCAGCACTCCGTCGGGACTATGAAGATTGTCATAATCCTCCACTTCGGTTATGTCAATATTCGCTCCCATAATGCCAAACTTATCGTTTCGCTTGTGTCCCGGCATATGAAACGGATAGCGTTCAATCTTTTTAAGTTTATCGTTTAATCTCAACTTTATCCCACCTCATATTTACTAAACCAAGTACTATATAACCTGCAAAAACGGGCAAAACTTCAATAAGTCCCGTTTCCTTAAATATCAGTAGACACACAAAGTCCATAGCAAGTATTGCTCCCGTAATCCATGCAAACACTCGGAACATTATTGCTACTCTGTAAGACAGTATAAACAGCACCAGCACTGCGGCGCCTGTAATAACAGAAAACACCAGCGACCCTGCACAGTGAAAATAATAGTCAGGCATTTTGCTGAAGTCAAATTCAAATGCGAGCGTCAGAAGCATACCCACTCCTGACATAGCAAGCAGGGGAATATATGCTTTTGTCTTTGTGTACCTGCGGTATGCGCGTGTTATGCCAACTGCAAGCGTGCAGTATGTCAGCACACCCCAAACCCAAAATGCCGCTTTGTGCTGCAAGCCAATCTTTGACAGCGCACCGCTGTTGAGATACGGCACGCCGTAGTGCATATACCATATTGTGTATGCAGTTGAAATAGCGCCTAAAATCAGCGTTATGTAACGTTTTATCATAGTTCGATATCAAGTTCAACAGGGCAGTGGTCAGAGCCAAAAATGTCCGTGTGAATTTCAGCGCCCGTGAGTTTGTCGTTAAGTCTTTCAGATGTTACAAAGTAGTCAATACGCCAGCCTGCGTTCTTTTCACGCGCCTTGAATCTGTACGACCACCAGGAGTAAATACCTTCGGCATCAGGGTAGAAGTGGCGGAATGTGTCAGTAAATCCGTTTTCAAGCACAGCGGTAAATTTCGCGCGCTCTTCGTCGGTAAAACCTGCGTTTTTGCGGTTGGTTTTTGGATTTTTCAGGTCAATTTCTTTATGCGCTACATTCAGGTCGCCGCAATAGATAACAGGCTTCTTTTCGTCAAGTTTCTTGATGTACGACAAAAAATCGTCCTCCCACTTCATACGGTAGTCGAGCCTTTTCAGTTCGTTTTGCGAGTTCGGTACATACACAGTGATAAAGTAAAAGTTGTCGTATTCAAGCGTTATAACACGTCCTTCGTGGTCGTGTTCGTCAATGCCGATTCCGTATGTAACGTTAATCGGCTTTTCTTTAGCAAATATCGCCGTGCCTGAATAACCCTTTTTGTCGGCATAGTTCCAGTAGCAGTTGTAGCCGTCAGGCGCAAAGTCAATCTGACCTTCCTGCAGTTTGGTTTCCTGCACGCAGAAGATATCTGCGTCAATACTGTCAAAATATTCTGCAAAGCCTTTGTTCATACACGCACGCAGGCCGTTAACATTCCAGGATATAAATTTCATCTAATCACCTCTATTATTTTCATTATATAAAAAAAGACAGGTGACTTCAAGAGCCACCTGCTTAAATTTAGAAATTAACAATGCCGTTGCCGCCGTTTGCAAGCATAAATGACGCTGCAAATACAAGCGAAACGATTGTCATAAGTTTGATAAGAATGTTAATTGAAGGACCTGACGTATCCTTGAACGGGTCTCCGACTGTGTCGCCTACTACTGCAGCCTTGTGCGCTTCAGAGCCTTTGCCGCCCTCTTTGAGTCCCTCTATGTACTTCTTAGCGTTGTCCCATGCACCGCCTGAGTTTGCCATAAATATAGCCATCATAACGCCGCTCACAAGCGAGCCTGCAAGCAGACCGCCGAGCGCTTCAACACCGAGCACAAATCCGATTACAAGCGGTGTAACCACTGCCATAACGCCCGGAAGAATCATCTCGTGCAGCGCAGCGTTTGTAGAGATACCAACACAGGATTTGTAGTCGGGGTCGTCCGTGCCTTCAAGAATACCCGGCTTTTCTCTGAACTGACGTCTTACTTCCTCAATCATCTTGTTAGCCGCCTTGCCGACGCTGCTCATTGTGAAAGCAGAGAACAGGAACGGCAACATTCCGCCGATAAACATACCTGCAACAACTTTTGCGTCGAGTATGCTCATTCCGCTGTCAGTAATACCTGTTGATTTTGCGTAACTTGCAAACAGAGCAAGCGCAGTGAGCGCTGCAGAGCCGATTGCAAAGCCTTTGCCGATAGCCGCTGTCGTGTTGCCGACTGCGTCGAGTTTGTCTGTAATTTCTCTAACTTCAGGCTCAAGTTCGCTCATTTCAGCGATACCGCCTGCGTTGTCAGCGATTGGTCCGTAAGCGTCAACTGCGATTGTCATACCTGTTGTTGACAGCATACCAACAGCCGCAAGCGCAATACCGTAAAGACCGTAGAACTTGTACGAAACAAGAATACCGATTGCAATAAACAGAATCGGGAAGCAAGTTGACCTCATGCCGACCGAAAGACCGCTTATAATGTTTGTAGCAGCGCCTGTCTTTGACGCGTCAGCAATTTCCTTAACTGACTTGTATTTTTCAGATGTGTAGATTTCTGTGAGTTTGCCGATAATTGTGCCGACAAGCAGTCCTGAGAATACGCAGGCAAATCCGCTCCAGTTGCCGAGGAGTCTTACCGACATCAGAGCGCCGACGCACAGCACAAGAATGGTTGTAAGATATTCACCGATATTGAGTGACTTTTGCGGGTCCTTACCGCCTGAGTTTGCTACAACTATTGTTGAAAGAATTGAAGAACTGTGCAGAGAAAAGCATATAAGCAAAAGGAAACTTGAAGAAGAAGCAGATCTTGGATCAGGTTCTATTACCAAGTGGAAGACATTCACACCAAGAAAAGCATCCCTTCAAAGGGTTGCAGATTATTTTGGTGTTGAGTTGGAAATCTTGATAGGCAACAGTTAACAAAAGAACAAAAGGGACAGGTGTGAATTTAATGATAGGTGGAAATGTAATTGCAACAGTTCAAGTAAAGACAGGCACAGGAAAGAATGCAATTGGTGAAACAGTTCAGGAATGGAAAGACCTTGGAAAACTGCTTGGATTCTTGGACAATCAGACAAGTGATATAAGCTTTCAAAAATACAATTCATTGATTCAGGAAACAACAGATATATTTATCTGTGACTATAAAAGACTGAATGGAATGCACTTCAATGCAGAAAATGCAAGATTCATCATTGATTGATTAGAATATAATATCTTGAATCAGTTGCTGAAAGATATTTTGGTGATATAGGTGGTAGTTCATCTTCAGGTGGTGGAAAAGATTAGTCATTGAAAAATTTTATCAATGATATTAAATCTAAAACAGATAAGTTGGAAACAGCAATGGATGACACTTCATCATTAGCACCACAACCACACATGCCATCAATACCACATGCGAAAGCACCAAAATTACCAAAAGCAAAGACACCAAAGATTCTAAAGAATCTAAAGTAATAATGAATAAAGAAAGATGTGATTGAATTATGGTTACACAGGAACAAAAAGACAGATATAATTATCAACAGACTGATATGGGCCAAGATGTTCTAAGCATGTTGGAACATATGAAAAAACAGTATTGTATGAAACTTGGTATTCCAGTAGGTAAAATCAAAACAGGAAAACTGACACCATTAGTTAATGGTTATACAGGTGAAGTTGAAAGATTTATTGAAGAATAGGAAGGATGATATAAGATGATTAAAAATACATACACATCAGTTACAGACTATGCAAAAGCATATAGACAGGCTAAATTAGTTCATGATCAGGCAGTAACGTATGTTAAAAGTAACTACAAAGAAGGTTCAG
>ONXZ01000180.1 GCA_900321905.1 uncultured Eubacteriales bacterium | reverse complement strand
ACTTGCCGTAATTGTCCTGGTCGTCGATGACTGCCTGCACGGTATCCGAGAACCAGCTCCGGCGCAGGAAGAAATTCATAAAGCCCGGACCTGCGATTTCCGCCTTTTCAAAAAGTGTGCCCTCTAAATCGAGATTTGATACAATACTCTCTGCAATCATTCGCGGCGCTTTTTTGTAAGCGCGAGCACCTGCCATTGCAATGTTGCTTGAAAAATCGCCGTTCTTTTTGTCCTGCGGTTTTTCAATTATGAAATCAGGCATATCGGCTTGCGGAAGTTCGCCGTTCGCTACTGCAGAATTAACAGCGGCTACGATTTTTTCTTTTAATTCAATCTGTGTTTCTTTAACTAATTTAGACATATCAGTTTACCTTCACTGTAACTTTAACTTCATTTTCGCTTGTGAGCGCGCCGTTAACATCAATGTCGTAACTGAATGAAAACGAGCCCTCGTTATCTTTGAAATAACTTTCAATATTCTTGCCGTAAATACCCATCAGTATTTCGCCAAACTCTGTGCCGTAGTTGCACAGATTGCGCTTTGAGCGCTCAATAATCAGCAGCGAACTTGCCGCTCCTGAGCGCATAAGTTCAACGCGCTGTTCGTCTTTTGTTATGGTGAGTTTGGTGCGAAGCGGCTGCATAGGCGGCTCCTGCTCCTCTTTGTAGCGCAGTACAAAGCAGTCGTCCTTTTCTTCAAACGTGCCGACTGTCGTCATCTCAATTTTATCGCTGTCGATACCGTATTTCTGCTTACCGACAATTTTAATTAAACCGTTTTGTACCATCTATATTACCTTGAAAATATCAACAAATTCGCATTTTTCGGATATATCTTCGCCGAGCAGCACACTTGCAACATCGCAGAAATTCTGCGTTTTGTCCGACACAAAAAAGCGCTGTGTACCGACGTGCGAGCCGTCGTTCTTCATATCTCTTTTTTCAAGTTCAGCCTTGATATATCTCGCTTCCTCAAGCCCTGAATCAATGAGCGTAACATCGCTTCCTGCAATTTTCTGAATAATCGGTGCAAGAATAGGGAAGTGCGTGCAACCGAGTATTACCGTGTCAGCGCCGCCTTTTAATATCGGCTCTATATACCTTTTTACAGCGGCATTTGTTACTTCGTCGTCAATGTCAATCCAGTTGCTCTCAACGAGTGAAACGAGCAGGGGACATGAAACTGAAATAACTTTTGCTGTGCTGTTAAGGGCGTGAATTTCGTCGTCAAACGCGCCGCTGTTAACTGTTGCGCTTGTGCCCATAACGCCGATTACACCGTTTTTTGTAGCCTCAACTGCGGCTTTTGATGACGGTTTGGTTATGCCTGTTGACGGCTCGCTGATTCCGCCGATAACATCTGCAGCGGCAGTCGAAACAGTGCCGCACGCCGCAACAATCATCTTGCACGAAAACGAACGCAAAAATTTAATGTCCTGCGCGGCATAGGTTTCCACAGTTTCGTTTGAGCGTGTGCCGTAAGGCACTCTGCCCGTGTCGCCAAAATAGACTATATCTTCATTAGGCAGCAGTTTTTTCATCGCCCTGACGGTTGAAAGTCCGCCGAGTCCCGAGTCAAAAACGCCGATTGGTCGCTTATCCATATCATCAAATCCTACTACGTATTGTTATTCAAGTTAACTATTTTATCACATAACGCTTATAATATCAATATTAAAATTTAATTAATTATAAAAATAATTCGTGACAAAACGGCGTAATGGTGATATAATACTATGGACTTAATATAACATACGAAAGGAACTACATTATGCAGTTAACTGAAGCGTTTAAAATAATTGACAAAAGACTCACCGATTTCAATAACGAACTCGGCTTCAAAAAAGTGGAGGAAACGGACAAGTCTGTGACCTACACGGGCGAAAAAGGCTCCTACCGTCTTGTATATGACAGCGAGTCAACAATCATTGCGTTTGAATGTGCGTATTCAGAGGCTGAAAAGGCTGAATTCAACACAATTTCGCGCAGTCTTTTTGACATTGACGTGATTGATGAACGAGACGCTAAAAGCACAGCAAACGAAGTTTGCGACGAACTTGAGCGTATGTTCAAGTCGAGGAAACCTGTTGACCTTGACAAGGTTAAAATGCCTAAGGCTGTATCACGCGGACAGGCGAAGAGAGGCGCCCTCAGTTACGACGTTGATTCACTTGCAAACCGTTTTGGCGCGCTTTATCCTGAGTTTAAGGACGAAATCAAACTCAACATTGCAACCTACGGCGAATTTTTGCCGGAAACCTTCTTTATGGAACACGGCAACGACAAAGTGCTCGGTATTATTAAAAACGGCACCGCGCAGGAGCAGAAAAAACTGTTCAAAATGCTCGGTGAGATTTTTGAGGACGGCACTAACGAGGTGCAGGATGTTATCGCTGTTACAATCCTCGGCGAGATGAAAAACGACCCCGCTATGATGGAAGTTGCCGATAAGTATATGACAGAGTATATGTCAGGTCCCGTTCACGAGGTTAACAAGATTACCGCAAAGAAAAACGGACTCACCAAAAAACTTTCAAATCCTCCGGCGTATAAGCCTAAGAAGAATAAGTCGTTCTCGCTTGCAAATGCAATCGGACAGGATAACGCCGCGCAGAGATAACAAATCAAACCAAACAGGGTTAAGTGTATGAAAAGGGATTTTATTGTTAAAATTACAGCACTTCCGATTATTTTCGGCGTGATTATAGCGGTTGCGTGCGCGTCGTTCTTTTGTATGCATTTTGAAGTTTTCTCTCCTGTGTATGAGGGTGTAACGCTTGCTGAATTTGAACAGACGGCTGACACGTCAAAAGTTGTTGATAAAGATTTCGGCGCTATCGAGAGCGGCGACTGCATTGGCAAAATCACTACACAAGATGAAATTATGCTTGTTGCCGACGCACCGCAGCACCAACTCGGAGATGTTATTTCGTACAAAATCGGCAGCGCCGAATTCGGAAAATCGGGCTACATCTATATGCAGACCGACAGCAAAAATCTTAAAAAACTGAAAAACGAGATTAGTTTTTCTGCGTCAGGCTGCTTTGAAAAGCACGACTATGTCCTTGCTGATACAAAGAGTTTTAAGAGTGAAGACGAACTTATGACCTACACGCCTGATATAGCAAAATGCGCCATTGTTTACGCTTATGACAATGCGGCAGTTGGTGTTAACAGCACCTGCACCGCCTTGATTTTTGAGGAGGTGCAGATATGAAAATGACGCGCTCGCGTGTGATTCTGGCAATAATTCTGCAATGCGTAATTGCCGTTAGTACGGCAATGCTGTTGTTCAGTTTTATTATGAATTTCACATTTGCTTCGCCAAGTTACATTGCGTCGCGCTTCCCGAGCGGCGAAGTGGCTGCTCAGTGCGACGAGCAACTGACAAAAAAATATACCGCGCTCTCAAAAGAGAGCGGCCTCCCTATAAGAGTGTTCGAGATGGTCAAAGAGGATATGCCCACGGTGCAGTCTGTCAATACGTCTGTCAAGGGGCTTGTCGAGGGTGAAAGCGTAAATTTCTATAACCAAAATCAGATTGACTGCTTTTACAATCTGTGTGAGGAATACGAGCGGTACTGCAATACCAACGACGTGACCAACGGTGTGGTCAGGCAGAACACGCTGTTGAAGCTATGCCGA
>ONXZ01000156.1 GCA_900321905.1 uncultured Eubacteriales bacterium | reverse complement strand
AATTGAAGATTGTAAAGACGGCGCCGGCGTTGACTTTTCGGAAGAAAAGGCAGCAGAAATACTAAAGAGTGACGAAATCACTATTAACGTTGACCTTAACAGCGGCGACCGCTGTGCAACTGCGTGGGGCTGCGACCTCACCTATGACTATGTAAAAATCAACGGCGACTATAGGACATAAATTCGCTCTCGAATTTATGTCAGTATGCAGTTTGCAGTATGCAGTTTACAGTTATTAGGTGCTGCGCACGGCTATTTTAAGTAGGAGATTTAGATATGAACATAGACAATATGCAAAAGGCGCATATACTTGCGGAAGCGCTGCCGAACATACAACTGTATCGCGACAAAATTATTGTTGTGAAATACGGCGGCAACGCTATGATTAATGAAGAACTTAAAGAAGCCGTTATGCGTGACCTTGTACTGCTGACTACAATCGGCATTAAGGTTGTGCTTGTTCACGGCGGCGGACCTGAAATCAACAAAACGCTTGACAAAATGAATATTGAAAGCAAGTTTGAGGACGGTCTGAGAGTTACCGACAAAGACACTGTTGACGTTGTGCAAATGGTGCTTGCAGGCAAGGTTAACAAAGACCTTGTGTGCAAAATCGGAAACCTCGGCGGACACGCGCTCGGTCTGTCAGGTATGGACGCAAATATGATTAAGTGCAAACCGTATGACGACAAACACGGCTATGTCGGTGAGATTGTTGAAACTGATATGGAAGCCGTAACGGAGATACTTAACAACGGCTGGATTCCTGTAATATCGACAATCGGATATGACGAAAACGGCGACTGCTACAACATAAACGCTGACACCGTTGCGGCGGCTGTTGCCGGAGCGCTGAAAGCGGAAGCGCTTATCTCTATGACTGACACAGTCGGTCTTTGCAGAGATAAGGACGACCCTGACTCGCTCATTCACCGCGTTTATGTATCCGACACGCCTGCACTCATTGCAGAAGGCATTATCAGCGGCGGAATGATACCAAAGATTGACGGTATGACTCAGGCTCTGCGACAGGGCTGTAAAAAAGCGTTTATAATTGACGGACGTGTTCCCCACTCAATTCTTATGGAAATGCTGACAGATGAAGGTATGGGTACAATGTTCAGGATTACAAAGTAAAGCAGAACACTGTTCAGTCAGCAAAAACGAATAAACAATCCCTCCGACTGCCTGACAGCAGCCACCTCCCTTTGCACAAGGGCGGCAACGAGGTTTGGAGATTATATTATGAACACTAAAGAACTTGACAACAAGTACGTTGCTCACTCGTACGGCCGTTTTGATGTTTGTCTTGCAAGCGGCAAAGGTGCTGTGCTGTACGATGAAAGCGGCAAAGAATACATAGATTTTACTTCGGGTATCGGCGTTAACGCATTTGGCATTGCCGACGACGAGTGGAAAAAGGCTGTGACTGCACAACTTGACCTTGTGCAACACACAAGCAACCTTTACTACACAAAGCCTTGCGCAGAACTCGCAAAACTGCTTTGCGACAGAACAGGTCTTGACAAAGTTTTCTTTGGCAACTCAGGCGCTGAAGCAAATGAGGGCGCAATTAAATTTGCGAGAAAGTACAGTTTTGACAAATACGGCGAGGGCAGAAAAACTATCATAACGCTGTGCGATTCTTTTCACGGCAGAACGATTACAACCCTTGCGGCTACAGGTCAGGACGAATTTCACACAATATTTGCACCGTTTACGGAAGGCTTCAAATACTGCCCTGCTAACGACTGCGACAAGATTAAAGAGATGGCAACTGACGACGTGTGCGCCATTATGTTTGAGTGCATTCAGGGCGAGGGCGGCGTTAACTGTCTGACAAAAGAATTTGTCAAAACACTTGAGGCAATTGCTAAGGAAAAGGATATTCTCCTTATCTGCGACGAAGTGCAGACGGGCAACGGCAGGACGGGCAAATACTTTGCCTATGAGCATTTTGGCATAACGCCCGACATTGTTACAACCGCTAAAGGTCTTGGCGGCGGTCTGCCAATCGGCGCTGTAATATTCGGAGAAAAGGTTGCGTCCTGCGTTACGCCGTCAAGCCACGGCTCAACATTTGGCGGCAACCCGATTGCGGCAGCCGGAGCAGTAAGTATTGTGAGCAGAATTGACGATGATTTTCTTAAATCAGTCAGTGAAAAAGGCGAGTATATCGTTAACAAATTAAATGAAATTAACGGCGTTAAGGGCGTAACAGGTATGGGACTTATGCTCGGCATTGATACAGACAAAAACGCTACTGACATTGCAAAAGAATGCCTTAAAAGCGGACTTCTTGTGCTGACAGCGCACCACAACAGAGTCAGGCTGTTACCCCCTCTTAATATTGATTACAAGGAAATTGATAAAGGTTTGAACATACTCAAGGAGGCTATTGAAAAATGAAGCATTTACTCAAATTACAGGACTTAACTAAAAGCGAAATTCTTGATATTCTGAATCTCGCTGACCAGTTGAAATATGAAAATCACAACGGCATTGAACATCATCATCTCAAGGGCAAAACGCTTGGTATGATTTTTCAGAAAAGTTCCACAAGAACTCGCGTAAGTTTTGAAACAGGTATGTATCAACTCGGCGGTCAGGCACTTTTCCTTTCAAACCGTGATTTGCAGATTGGCAGGGGCGAGCCTGTTGACGATACTGCAAGAGTGCTTTCACGCTACCTTGACGGCATTATGATTCGTACCTTTGAGCAGAGCGAAGTTGAAGCGCTTGCCGAGTACGGCTCAATTCCGATTATTAACGGACTTACCGACTACTGTCATCCGTGTCAGGTGCTTGCCGACCTTATGACAATCCGTGAGTACAAAAAGAGTTTTGACTCGCTTAAACTCTGCTTTGTCGGCGACGGCAATAATATGGCAAACAGCCTTATTGCAGGTTGTATCACAATGGGCATTGAGTGCGCTATCGCGTGTCCTGATGGCTATGAGCCTGACGCAGAACTTACAAAATGGGCAAACGAAAACGGCAAACTCACAGTATCTGACGACATTATGGCTTGCGTTAAAGACGCAGATATTCTCTACACGGACGTGTGGGCGTCAATGGGTCAGGAAGAAGAAAAAGCGGCGCGTGAAAAGGTATTTAAGAACTTCCAGATAAACGACACTGTTATGGCTGTTGCTAAACCTGACGCTATGGTGCTGCACTGCCTGCCTGCTCACCGTGAGGAAGAAATCACAGCAAAAGTTTTTGAAGCGCACGCTGACGAAATCTTTGACGAAGCAGAAAACAGACTTCACGCACAAAAGGCAGTATTAGTAAAATTAATGGCTTAATTTTACTAATACAGTCTGCAGTATGCAGTATGCAGTTTACAGTTATGGGCGGGCTCTGCCCGCACCCGAATTATAATTGGTGATACAATGGACAAAAAAGTATACATATGCCTTGAAAACGGCGATGTTTTTGAAGGCTACAGATTCGGCGCTGACGGCGAAGTGCTTGGCGAACTTGTGTTCACAACAGGTATGGGCGGCTACATTGAAACGCTGACCGACCCGAGTTACTACGGTCAGATTGTTATGCAGACATTTCCGCTGATTGGAAACTACGGCATTATCGGCGCTGATATGGAGAGCAAAAAGAGTTACGTTTCAGCCTACATCGTGCGTGAAAAGTGTGACAACCCGAGCAATTTCAGGTGTGAAGAAACACTTGACGCTTTTCTTAAAGAAAACGGCATTGTCGGTGTGTATGGCGTTGACACGCGCGAAATCACAAAAATAATCCGCGAAGCAGGTGTTATGAACGCATTTATAACATCTGATGCGAGAAATATTGACAGCGAAAAACTAACCGCGTACAGAGTTACTGACGCGGTTAAAAGTGTTTCTGAAAAGCGCGCGGCGCTTCATCCGAGCGACGACCACAAGTACAACGTTGTTCTGCTCGACTTCGGCGCTAAGCGCAACATCGTGCGCGAACTGCAAAAGCGCGGCTGCAATGTTGCCGTTATGCCATACGATACTAAAGCCGAGGATATACTCAAACTCGGTGTTGACGGTATTATGCTGTCAAACGGTCCCGGCGACCCGGCTGAAAATACGGAGATTATTGAGGAGATAAAAAAACTTGTCGGCAAAGTGCCGATTTTCGGAATCTGCCTTGGTCATCAACTTCTTGCGCTTGCTATGGGCGGTGA
>ONXZ01000232.1 GCA_900321905.1 uncultured Eubacteriales bacterium | reverse complement strand
TTGTTATAAAATGTAATAGTACCAATCCCTGCCGTTGAATCACGCACCCACATACCTGCCTTGTAGCACCCCTCGCGCTCTGAGTAGACAGGCTTGACGGTGAAAGTGCGATATCTGCCGTCGCGGTTGACGCGAATTTTGTAATCTCCGCCGTTGTTGTCGCCAAGAATTTCCATAACCTCATCTGACGAAAAAACCTCTATATTATTAATTGATACAATTATATCCCCTACCTTAATACCGGCGTCCTCGGCAGGGTTGAGTTTTTTATCGCCTGCGCTGACCGCCTGCGTGCCGACGACTATAACACCATTGGTATAGAGTTTTATGCCGAACACCTCGCCGCTGACATACACCTTTTTAGCAGGAGAATTAGTTACGCTGACAGTTTTTACAGGAACTACGCCGAGCAGACGCACATCCTGCTTTGCGGCGCCGCCGTTTTGAAAGTTCACAGAATGTGTTTTGCCGCTGTCCGTCAGCGTGTAAATCGGCGTAAAGTGTTTATCGTTTGCACCAAAGGTTGTGACCTCTGACGGCACAAGGATTTGCCCTGCCGCTACGAAGGCAAAAATAACAGCGCACACAACTGCGCATAATAAATCGAACACACGGATTGCTTTTTTCATATTCTTCACCGATATTATTGTGCGCTATATATGATGATTTATAAATAAAAAAGCCGACTTGACACCAGGTAGTGCCAAGTCAGCCGCGTGTGTTTTATGTTAGATTGAAACCTCGTGTGCAACGTTGTAGAGGTTCATATCAATGCTCTTTTTCATATTAAGCGCTTCAAAAATATCGTAGTCAAGCACTTCCTCTTTCTGCGCCGCTACAACGCGGTTGCCGATATCCTGCATAAGCAGTTTAACAGCGTAGTTACCCATACGGGTTGCCATAATTCTGTCCTTTGCAGTCGGATATCCGCCACGCTGTGTGTGACCGAGGATAGTCGCTCTTGACTCAACGCCCGTCTTTTTCTCAATATCCTCTGCAAGCGCCTTAACATCTATGCCAACGCCCTCTGCCGCAAGGATAATAAAGTGCTTTTTGTCTGCGCGCTGCGTCTTTTTCATACGCTCGATAACATGCTTTTCGATATCAAACGGAACTTCAGGAATAAGAATTGCAGTTGCACCGCAAGCAATACCTGAGTTAAGCGCAAGGTAACCTGCACGGCGACCCATAACCTCGATAACAGAACATCTGTCGTGACTCTCGGTTGTATCGCGGATACGGTCAACGAGTTCCATAATAGTGTTAAGGCAGGTATCATAACCGATTGTATAGTCGCAGCAAGCGATATCGTTATCAATTGTGCCGGGGATACCAACGCAAGGGATACCCCTTTCGCTGAGGTCACGCGCGCCGCGGAACGAGCCGTCGCCGCCGATAACTACAACGCCTTCAATGCCCCACTCCTGGCAGGTGCGTACTGCTCTGCGCATACCTTCCTCAGTAGCAAATTCAGCACATCTTGCGGTGTAAAGAATTGTACCGCCTCTGTTGATAATGTCAGAAACAGAACGCAAATCCATTTCAATAAAATCGCCGTTGATAAGACCGTTATATCCTCTTACAACGCCGTATACTTTAATACCGTTTTCACAAGCGGTTCTTACAACTGCTCTTACAGCCGCGTTCATGCCCGGCGCGTCACCGCCGCTGGTGAGTACTGCAATAGTTTTCATAGTAAAATCTCCTACTTCTACCCATAAATTACACTAAATTATATAATAAATGTCAAACGTTGTCAATATATAACCGCAACATTTTTATCGCCCAGTATACGCCTGAGTTCACCCAGCATAGTGTCGTTGACACTGACGCTGTTACCCGACGGCATACGGTGGTATTTCTGTTCGTCAAGGTAGTAGAAATACAGCGGAACATCGCCGTCAAATATTGACAGAATTATATTTGCTTTTTCAATACGCGGGTCGTCTTTGCTTTCAAATTTAAGATAAAGACCCCTGCGTTTGCTCTGTTTAACAGTAGCCTTTTTCTGCGCCTGCGGCGGAGCCGAGCCAGGCTTAAACACGGAGTTTACAAGGATTTTTGCGTCCTTTTCGTCCTCAACCGACAGCGTGCCTGACACAGCGATAACATCGCCTTCACGCACAAGCGAAGCGTACTGCACAAACGTTTTCGGGAACAGTACAATCTCAACCGTGCCGTACAAGTCCTCAAGTGTTACAAACGCCATATTCGCTTTATTGGCACGTGTTTGCTTAATTGTTATATGCGTGATTATGCCGCACAGAGTAACTGTGTCGCCGGACTTGAGCGAGGCGTTTTCCCCCGCTGCTTCAAGCACCTCATATTGTTGCTTGAACTGCTCTTTGTAATCTACCATAAAGTCTTTATAGCCAAATCCTTTTGTACTGAGGCGGTCGATGGTCTCTGCCAACGTGATATCTACACATCCTGATGCAGGCATATATACCT
>ONXZ01000154.1 GCA_900321905.1 uncultured Eubacteriales bacterium | reverse complement strand
ACCGCCCCTCCTGTGGTAATTATACGCCGCCTGATATTGCATACCTGCGCTTAAAATAGTCTGCTCGTCAAACGCTTTGCCGATAAACTGCATACCAATCGGCATACCGTTTTTGCCAAAACCGCAGGGGAGTGCAAGCGCTGGCAGACCTGCAAGATTAACAGCCGCCGTGTAGATATCGCCTGTGTACATTTTAAGCGGTTTTTTTGTGCCCTCTCCGATTTTATACGCTGTGTCGGGTGCAATGGGAGCAAGCAGAAAATCATAATTTTTAAATGCTTCGTCAAAGGCATTGCAGATAAGCGCCTTTGTCTTTAAAGCCTTTTTGTAGTAGTCGTCAAAATATCCTGCCGACAGCACAAAGTTGCCGAGCATAATGCGCTTTTTTACCTCTGCGCCAAACGCATCGGTGCGTGAGTTTATATAGAGTTCTTCGAGTGTGTCGGCGTTTTTTGAACGGTAGCCGTACTTAACTCCGTCATAGCGCGCAAGGTTTGAACTCGCCTCCGCGCAGGCAATAATGTAATAAGCAGGCACGGCGTATTTGAGTATTGAAAGCGAAAATGTTTCAACCTCTGCGCCCATATTCCGCAGTTCGTCAGCCGCACGCAAAATACTGGAGCGCACATCGGCACTGATTTCACCGTCAATAAATTCAGCAGGTATACCTATTCGCATGCCGATTATGTCGCTGTGTTCTGCATAATGTATATCGCGGCTTGTCATATCTTTGCTGTCTCCGCCGCGTATAACGTCAAACACAGCCGCAACGTCGCAAACATCTTTGCCGATTGCGCCTATTGTGTCGAGTGACGAGGCGTAGGCAATCAGACCGTATCTCGACACAGCGCCGTATGTCGGTTTCAATCCCGTAACGCCGCAAAATGAGCAGGGTTGGCGTACCGAACCGCCCGTGTCGCTACCGAGGGCGACAATAGCGCTTTTTGCCGCAACTGCCGCCGCGGAACCGCCTGACGAGCCGCCTGCAACACATTCTGCGCTGTGCGGATTTATCACCGTGCCGAAGGCGGAAGTTTCTGTAGTCGCGCCCATTGCAAACTCGTCCATATTTGTTTTGCCAAGCGGAATCATACCTGCCGCTTTGAGCCGTTCAACAACAGTGGCGTCGTACGGCGGTGTAAAGTCTGCGAGCATTTTTGAGCCGGCAGTTGTGCGGACGCCTTTGGTGCAGATGTTGTCTTTAACAGCAATCGGCACGCCCGCAAGAGGGGAGAGTGCTTCGCCGCTGTTTATACGTTTTTCAACTTCAGTCGCAAGTTCAAGCGCAGGCTCAATATCAAGCGAAATATAGCAGTTGTATTTGTCGTTTTTTGCAGCGGTGTAAACGGCGTTCAGCGCCTGAGTCGGCGTGATTTCGCGCTGCCTGATTTTTGTCCCGAGTTCAAGTGCTGTAAGTTTTAAAATATCCATACCGCACCTCACTCAAACGCCTTTGGCACGGCAAAAAAGCCGTCTTGTTCATCGGGCGCGTTTGCAGTAATTTCATCGGGTGTCAGTGACTTTTTGCACTCGTCCTCACGCAGGGTGCAAGTCAGGTCAAAGGCGCCGTCTGTGTCAAGTTCTCTGAGAATATCAATATAAGCACGAATGTCGTCAAGTTCGGCGCTTATACTTGCTCGTTCTTCATCGTTGAGTCTGAGCATTGCCAACTTTTCAAGTTCATTTATATTAATCATAATATCATTATATTTCAGGTTTCTTTAATAGTCAAGAAGTTGTAACGGGTCACATTGTACGCCCGCCTAAAAAAATGTTGTTATGTTACTTCTAAAATGATATAATTGTTTTTGGTGATACATATGAAAAAACATACAAGTCTATCAATTATATTGCTGATTATTTGTGTTATGCTCACGGCGTGCAGCGCAAGTCCAAAAAGCAGTATTAGCGCCAGCGTGTTTTCTAAAAATGAAAGTGGCACAACATCGTCGGTCAGCAGTGTAAAAACTATTGATACTGTCGGTGAGTACAGCGGCAAGGAATACACAGAAATCAACGGCAACAAGCCGAATTTTGACAAAAGTGAAATTACGACTGAATCGTTTGAAGAATACGGCAATCTTGACTATCTCGGCAGGTGTACAGTTTGTACGGCTTGCGTGGGCAAAGACCTTATGCCTACAGAGAAGCGCGGAGCAATCGGTTCGGTCAAACCGACAGGCTGGCATCTAATAAAATACGACAGTGTTGACGGCGGCTATCTTTACAACCGTTGCCATTTGATTGCCTATATGCTTACGGCGGAAAACGCTAACTCACGCAACCTGATTACAGGCACACGCTATATGAACACAGCAATGATACCGTTTGAAACTCAGGTATGCGACTATGTCAAGAGTACGAACAATCATGTTATGTACCGCGTTACGCCTCTGTTTAAGGACGAAGAACTCGTTGCACGCGGAGTGCAGATGGAGGCGTACAGTGTTGAGGATAATGGCAAAGGCGTTTGCTTTAATGTGTATCTTTACAACATTCAACCGAATATTGAGATTGACTACAAAACGGGAGACAGTCACTTGAGCGATACGCCGACAGCCTCTTCTTCTGAAGCGGCAAGCGGCGCGTACATTCTTAACACCAATTCAAAAAAATTCCACAAACCTTCGTGCAGCGGCGCAAGCAGTATAAGCAAGAAGAATAAAAAAGCCTTTGAAGGCTCCCGTGATGAACTTATTAAGCAAGGCTATTCTCCCTGCAAAAGTTGTAATCCGTAACATAATACGAAATAAAAACAGATAATATAAAAGAAGAAACACCGAGCATAACACTCGGTGTTTCCCCTCTCTGTCTATAACAAACTATAGGAGGACAGGTTACCATTGACGGTTGCGGCTCCGTCAAAGGTGTATATGCATTATACATAATTATTACTAATTTGTCAAGCGTAAAGACTGCAATTTTATAGCATATTGCATAATTGTATAATAAAAACCAAAAATACTGTCATAAAATCTGTACTCAGTATTGACATCGAACGTCTGTTCTATTAATATAAAATTGGAAGCGATTTCCACTCGCTCGCTTTCAATCTATTACGGAAGGAAGGGCAGAAGATGTCAATTGATGAATTGGCTCGTGAATACGAGCAGCAGTACAGAGTTCTTTGCGCCAAGATGGACGCGCTGCGGCCATTGCTTTGTGTGTACACAGGCAAAGACTTGTATCTGCTGAGAAGACGAATTAAAATTTATTACGATATGGCTTGTGAATGCAAAAATACTGCATCTCTGCTGGGCTCATATTACGACGGGAGGGAACACGATGGACTTAATTGAACAGTATTACTATTCTCCTGTTATCGGCAGCGACAGTTGCGATGACTTTAACCGTGCCAAACGCACCGCATTTGCGCTGATACTGCCAAAGATTATGGAGGGCGAACTTACCGACCGCCAACGCGAATGTATAAAAATGAAGTATATCAGAAATATGACGCAGTCTGAAATTGCAGACAAACTCGGCATCAGCCAGCCGTCAGTATCGCGCCATATAGTCAGTGCAAAAGGCATTATCAACGACCGCCTGAAATACTGCTATCTGGCGCTGACAAAAGCGCTGTACGAATACGATAAAGATTAGGTATAAGGGACACCTAAACAGCGTTTTTCGCTACATATTAATTAAGAATCACCGCAAGGCGTTAGTCTTGCGGTGATTTTTGTTATCTGCGCGAAAAAAGACCTAAAAAATCAAATAGATATTTTTCTGTTTTCTATATCAAGTACAAGAACAGCGCAGCCGAGCATTGCAATTATGCTGATTGAAACGTTTTGCGAAAACTGAAAAGGTACGCTGACTGCACTGTTTGCAAATACTGCTGAACTTTGAGGAAACACCTTGCAGTACACCTCGCATAAAGCGTATGAAAACACAGCCGACGCCACTCGAAAAAGCAAAAATTCGCTGTATTTTACTTTCATTTTTGCAAGTATGCCTGCCACTTGCAAATGTACGCACAGTCCGCCGAAGGATAGAAAAAATGCACAATACGGCAGTGGAATTTTGACTTTTGATGTGAATATCCCGCTTGTTATCTCAAACAGCGGCAGTAAAACATTCGGCGGATTAAACACGTTTATCAACGCACAAAAAAGTATAATGTATGCGCCCATAAGTATCACGCTTTTGCTGCTTATTTCCGTGCTGTTGCACAGCGCGTCTGAAAACGAAGAACGCTCTGCGATGTGATTTGTGTTTGCTTGACGCTTGCCAAACGGCGCTATTATGAGTTCGGACAGCAGACAAACGCAAAATAGCACGGCGCCCGTTGCTCTGCTTTTGTAATAACTGCCTCCCACGGCGGAAATAATAAACGCAAGTCCTCCGCTGAAATTAAAGCGCATTATTCTGCTTGCTGTTTCGGACGTTATCAACCCTGCTTTGAACTGCTCGTATGTCAGCACCGCGCCTGTGGGGTACCCGCCAATAAGTCCAAAAAATACAGGCGTTACAGCGCTTTTCGGCAGTCTTAAAACTCTCACAAAAAAGCCTCCGAACAGCCGTTCAAACACGCGTGCGGCGCTGGTTTTTTGCAGCAGATTTGTCAGTATCATTATCGGCAGGAGCGAGGGTATAATTATATTTTCGCACATCGCAATGCCGTTTTGCGCGCCTTCCTTTGCATTCGGCGACAGCCACATCAGCGCGATAATTAATCCTGTCAGAAAAAGCGCGAGCGCAGTGTCGCTGTATTTTGTGTTAATCATATGCCAAACCCCTTAAAAAACTGTCCACCTAAACTATATGTTACAAACGCTGTAACAATGCGTTACAATGCTGTAACTTTTATTGAATACACAAAACGTTTTTGCTATTATTGTAAGGATAAAAAATATGTCAAAGGAGACAGTTATATGGATAGAAAAGTCGTAATTTTTGACCATCCCCTTATTCAGCACAAATTAAGTATTCTGCGTAACAAGAATACAAGGACTATGGACTTCCGCGCTCTTATTGACGAGATTGCAAGCTTTATGATGTTTGAGGCAACGCGCGACCTACCGACTGAGGATATCAAGGTTGAAACACCTTGCGGTATTGCTAACTGCAAGCAGATTGCAGGTAGAAAACTTGCGTTTGTTCCGATTCTTCGTGCAGGTCTTGGTATGGTTGACGGCTGTATTAAAATGGTCCCTGCTGCCCGTATAGGACACATCGGACTCTACAGAGATGAGGAAACTTTGCAGCCTGTTGAATATTATTGCAAACTGCCAAAGGATATTGACAGACGAGTAGTATTTGTTGTTGACCCGATGCTCGCAACAGGCGGCTCGGCAATTGACGCTATTACTCAAATTAAAAAGAGAAATCCTAAAAAAGTCGTGTTTATGTGCATAATCGCTGCTCCTGAAGGACTTGAGGCTCTGCAGAAGGCTCACCCTGACGTTGACATCTACTGCGCAGGACTTGACGACCACCTTAACGAAAACGGTTACATCGTTCCCGGTCTCGGCGACGCGGGCGACAGAATATTCGGTACAAAATAATGTGAGGACAGAGAATGGGGGATTCCCCATTCTCCGTTCCCCGTTTTTTTATGTAATAAAAATAATAATTTCGGAGGGTAAAAAATGGCAAAAGAAAAAATTCAAATCGGCACCGACGGCATTTATGACGCACGTCAACTCGGCGCCGGCAAGATGATTACGCTCGGCTTCCAGCATATGTTTGCTATGTTTGGCGCAACCGTTCTTGTACCAATCCTTACAGGTCTTTCTGTATCAACCACACTGCTTTTTGCAGGTCTTGGAACACTTCTGTTCCACTGCCTCACAAAGTTTAAGGTACCTGCATTCCTTGGCTCGTCTTTCGCATTCCTTGGCGGATATGCGGCAATCGCACCAATGCTCGATGGTCCTTTGGGCAAAGGCACAGTTC